>QHXG01000708.1 GCA_003222845.1 Acidobacteriota bacterium
TACCTTGCAATTCTTCGCAATGAGCGCTGAGTGTTCTCAGTGCCACGTCTTCGTGCCTCTGCCGCCGCACACTGCGAAAAGCCTAACGTTCCGGGTCTTGGTCAGAACTCAGAAACTGATTCGCGCGCCGAATTGAAACGCTCGTGGACCGCCTGAGCCGAAGACCTGACTGAAGCGCGCGCCGGGCTGACCAAAGGCGGCCGTGTCGGCGATGTTGCCGCTATACTGGACCAGGTTGGCCGTATTTAAGAGATTGAAGACCTCGCCTATTAGGACGAGGCGTACTCGCTCGCTGCCGAGCGAGAACGTGCGACTCAGCCGCAGGTCCTGGGTGAAGAAGTTGTCGTTGAAGGAATAGTGGCGGGCAGCGTCAAACGCGGAGCGAATGGGTTGCTAGCAGTCGGTTTGCCGGCAAACTGCTGGTTATACTGCGCCACGAGCAGAGCCAAGTCGGCTTTGCCGAGGCCGCGATTGAACTGATTTACTCTTGTCCCTGGCAGCAGATCATTCTGCGTGCCGTCGCCGTTGAAATCTATTCCGCTCACGTGGACCGAGAAGGGAGGCCGGCTATACGCCGACACACTGAAAGAGACCTGAAATCGCCGAGGCAGGTCGACGAAGCCGGAGAGATTCAGAATGTGGCGAATATCGGTCGGGAGCGGCCCGTTGCTCTCGAACCAGTTGTCGTTATTGAATCCGGTACCCGGAAATTGATTGCCCCGGGGGCCGTTGGTTCCCGTGTAACTACCAAGCGCATAAGAAGCCAGGAACTGTGTCCGGCGCGAGAAGCGCTTTTCCAGACGCACGAGCAGCCCCTTGTACTGGGCGATGCCGGTCGAGTTGTCAAATGTGATCGGCCCTGCGGAACAGACTGCGGTAATGTCATTTTGTTGAGCGGGGCTGCAGCGAGGAATGACTGGTCCTTGCGCGCTGCTGAAGCGGTTATAGTCGACTCCAGATAGTCCAGATATGAAATTGTGAACGAATCTTCGCCAAGCGAGGTCGGCCGTCAGTACCAGATCGCGAGCTAATTCCCGCTGCACGCCCAGACTGAAATGCAAGGCGTATGGAGTTTTATAAGACGGATCGGACAGGTTCTTGCCGGTCTTGTCGCGGTCGATGTTACGGAATGTGAAATCGCGATTGTCCGGGTTCAGTTTTCGCAGCAATTCCGCGCGAATGCCGGGTAGAATCGCCAGCAGATCAGCCGCAGTAAAACGAGTTGGCACGCCCTTCGGAAAATCCAGTACGCCTATCCCATAGGAAATGGCAGAACCTGGAACGATCCTTCTTCCTGTGCCTGCCGGTGACAGCGCCAGACGCTCGTTCGCTATATTGATCGAGTTGAAACTGACAGGGTCGAAGTAGCGACCCGCGCCACCACGAATCACCGTCTTGCCATCACGGGTTGCGGCCCACGCGAATCCAAGCGTAGGCGAGAAATTGGCGGTTTGTGCGCGAGGGGGATTTAGGTTGTTCGCGCCCAAGATAGCTGTCAAGAGTTTTGGTTTCGTAAGATCTGTATTGAGGCTATTCGGTTCATAAGACCACGCCAGACCATAGTTCAATGTTAGACGAGGGCCGATGCGCCAGGTATCCGCGGCGTAGAGCCGATAGAGATCCGTACGTCGGTACTTGCGAAAGTCACGGAAGGGAACAAAGCCAGGTCCCACGCCCGTCGAGAAGCTCTTCAGGGGAAGCCGTAGAATGTCGTCCAAGGTGAGGAATGATGAGGGCAAAGGAATCTGCGCTGCGGATGGCACCAGAGCGTTGTAATCCCGAACTTCCTTTGGGGAATAGAGCGTAATCGTTGCAGGATCTTGATCGAGCATTTGGCCGGTATACGCGGCGGGCTCCCAATCGAAGCCGAACCGCAGGCGGTGACTCTTCCGCTGCCACACCAGGCTCTCGGTCAACTGATAGCGACGTCCGACGAAGGAAAGGGTGCGCGCTTTTCCGAACATCAACCCAGAATCCTGAAAGTAATGCGCGCCACGCCCACGCCCAGGCAAACCGGACAGTCCTCGATGCTGGCCGGTGTTTCCGGCGAGCTGATAAAGAAGTATGAGAAGCGCAGGTCATTGACCAGGGGGGTTGACAAAACGCTGGTGAGCCCGACGATGCTTTGATCGACCCAATTCCTAAGGCGGGACCAACCGGAAGGCAATGTATTGAGTCCGTCGTTGGGAGCGAACGCGCGATTGCCGTCGTGGGTGTACCGAACGAAGGCGTTGTGGTTGTGATTGAGTCGCACATCCAGGCGTAGGTTGAACTGATTGCCGAGATAAGGGCTAGGGAAAACTCCGCCGAGTGGGGCAAAGTCAGGACTGCGCGGCTGAATCGATAGGACGCCGTGCTGATCGTTGCGCTCGAAACTGGTGAAGAAGAAGACGCGGTCCTTGCGAATTGGCCCGCCGATCTGAAAACCGAACTGGCGTCGTTGGAAGAACGGGTCGACATTGCGGGGGTCACGGCTGAGTC
>QHXG01000709.1 GCA_003222845.1 Acidobacteriota bacterium
TGAGCACGAGATTTACCTGCCAACACTGCGAGAGATGGCCCACGCCAATACTGTTACCCAACAACACTGTCGCGCTTCTGACGCGAACATTCACCTGATGCAGGGCTTCGGCATTCGCCCCGTAGTGCTGGTGCGCAACATTTTCGATTCGGTCATGAGCCTGCTTGATTTTTATAACCGCGGCGCGTTTCAAACCTCGTACTTCCGCGCCGACTGGCCGGCGCTGGATGAAGACACGAAGATCGATCTGCTCATTAAGAATGTGATCCCGTGGTACTTCCAATTCGTCGCCTCGTGGGACCTGGCGGAAAAGCAGAAGCGAATTGAACTTCAATGGCTGACGTATGAGGACCTCGTTGCCAACAAACCTGCGGCCGTGCTGAAGGTCCTCGAGTTTTACGGCCTGGGCGCGCCCCAGCGCGGTGTCGAGCAAAGAATCAAACAGATCGAATCGGACGAGCGAAAGATTCGATTCAATAAAGGAGTTATGGGCCGAGGCAGATCAGCCCTGAATGATCTGCAGAAGGGTCAGATACGCCGGCTGACAAAGTATTACCCTTCCACAGATTTTAGCCGGATCGGTTTGTAAAACCGGGGAGGAAAAGAAATGAAAAGCACAACCACAAATTCACGGCAACTGGACATTCTTGGAAACGGATCTCACCAATCGGCCCAGGAGATTCTGACGGCGACGCTTAAGCGATGCCAGCGCAGCCTGGGTTATTTTTCGGTTTTTGCGACGCTTCCCGCATTGGTGTTATCGAACATACATGAAGCGCGCATGGAAGATATCAAACGAACTGGCGCGACCGTTCCGGAAGGTACTGCGCGGTCAAGTGAAAGACTCAACGCCGTAAAGACTTCGGAATTGCTCAAACGCCAAAGCAAGTTTCGCCTGCCTCACCAAAACAACTTCGACATCGTTCCAGCACTGGGTGACAACGACGACTGTCCGGGGCGTCCCATTGCGGGAGGAAGTTACCCCGCCGCGGCGCCTTATGTGGCGGTTGGTGATACGACCGGCGCGAACAATACGGTTAAGGCCTTTTATTGCTATTACTGTTTTTACCTAACGGTCGATACGCCAGGGCCTGACCATGTTTACTCGTTCATCCTTAATGACCTCGGTCCAAATCCGAAGATAGAGGTTTCAACAGCATCTGCCACATTCAGTCCTTTGATCTATGTCTTGGAAGGCGGGTTCCCTGAGGCGTGCCCAGCAAGCACGGGAGGCTTTGCAGGGAACGGTCTGATGTTCAGGGAAACTACCAGCCGCGTCGCAACGATAAATAGCCAGGCAATGCGCCGTCTCCCTTTAAATGTGCCTCTCTACTTGTTGGTTGACTCACAAATTCGCGATGCCGCCGGTTCTTACACTCTGAAAATGGAGGACGTAACGATTTCTCAACCGGTGACCAACGCGATTGACGATCCCGGGTTCTTTGTCCGCCAACACTACTTAGACTTCCTCGGCCGTTATCCCGACGAGGATGGCCTGCGCTTCTGGATGAACGAGATTACTTCGTGTGGCGGCGATCAATCGTGTATCGAAGTCAAAAGGATCAATGATTCAGGCGCATTCTTTCTCTCAATTGAGTTTCAGGAGACCGGTTATCTCCTCTACCGGGCTTACAAGGCCGCATACGGGAATCTGCCCGACGCCCCAGTGCCAATCAAACTTAACGAATTCTGGGGGGACCGGTGGCGGCTTCAACAAGGCGTGATCGTCAACCAGCCAGGATGGCAGCAAGTGCTGGAAAACAACAAGCAGGCGTTCCTCAATTACTTCGTGCAAACCCCGCGATTCAACTCTGCCTATCCCACGTCGATGACGCCCTCTGAGTTCGTTGACAGGTTGTTCGCAAACGGCGGCGTGACGCCGGTGAGCACCGATCGCTCCGCAGCCGTTGCTGAGTTTAGTTCAGCATCGAACACCGCAGACGTCGGGGCGCGGGCGCGCGCGTTACGACGCGTCGCGGAAAACCCGACCCTGACCGCGCAGGAGTTCAATCGCGCGTTTGTTTTGATGCAGTACTTCGGTTACTTGCACCGGAATCCCAACGATGCGCCCGATGGAAATTTCGAAGGCTACAACTTTTGGCTGAATAAACTGAATCAATTTAACGGCGACTTTGTCGGCGCTGAGATGGTCAAGGCATTCCTGTCGTCGATTGAGTACCGGCAACGGTTTGGGCCGTAATGTGATGGCCAAGATGGAAGACTAGCATCCTGTTTACCGTGAGGGGTTCGTATGAGAAAGCAAAGAAAGATTGCGATCGTGAATCAGGGCAACTGGCAACAGCAGCTTGAAATGAACAAGCGGAACTTTGCCACCGCGTTCGTGCAACGATCAGCGTTCGCTTTGGCGTATCCCACATCGACGAGTCCGGGAACGTTTCCTGACACGCTGTTCACCAACGCTGGCGCGTCTCGGTGACCGAAAAGAAGGGTCATCCAGTCATGGGACTTCAACGAGAAAACTTTTTCGTAACCGACGAAGGCAAGCAGGTGTCGCTGGAATTCTTCGATAGCAATGGACCGGCAAGTATCGTCTTCGTTGTCGACATTTCATCCTCGATGCGTGGGGACAAGTGGTAAAACCTGATGAAGGCGATGAAGAAGTTTCTGGCGACGGCACATGAAGGGTCTGACTACTCGGCTTGTCACCCACTCGATACCGATACCTGTCTGATCAGCAGTACTACCATACGCACAGCAAGACTTATTCAGGTCAATTGATGGACGAGGGGCGTGCTATACAGAGACTCGGCGGGCGCGAACAATACGCGAACATCGAAGACCCTAAAACGGCCCGAAACATCCTAAACCATCTAAATCACTTATG
>QHXG01000710.1:0-2447 GCA_003222845.1 Acidobacteriota bacterium
CTTCATCAGCGCGCCTGAGAATATCCGAAGCCTGGAAAAGTATAAAGCCATTCAGGCGCGGCTCGCCGATCCACGCAACGTCGTCACCAACGCCGAACGAGATCAATTGGTGCGGGACGGCAAGACGGTTGTCGTCATCTCATGTTCTATCCATTCAACTGAGATTGTGGCTTCGCAAATGGAAATGCAGCTCGCTTACAACCTGGCGAGCGCAAGCGACCCGGACACGTTATCGATTCTGCGCAATACGATTTTGATCTTGATCCCTTCTCCGAATCCCGACGGCGTGGACATTGTCGCCAATTGGTATCGCAAGACTCTCGGCACGCCGAACGAGGGACGCGAGCCGCCAGAACTCTATCATCACTACGCCGGCCATGATGATAATCGCGATTGGTTCATGCTTGATTTGAAAGAGACGAAAGCGATTACTCATCTGTTTTGGAAGGAATGGTTTCCTGAGATTGTCTACGACATTCATCAACAGGGTTCGAACGGTTCGCGATTTTTCGTGCCGCCCTTTTACGATCCGCCGAATCCGCACATCGCCCCATTACTCCTGAGAGAGGTTGGTTTGATCGGCCACAAGATGGCGGCTGACGTAACCGCCGCTGGCTTTAAAGGAATTTTGACCAACGCGCTTTACGATACGTGGTGGCATGGCGGTTTTCGCACCGCGCCGTACTTTCATAATTCGATCGGAATCCTCACCGAAGCCTCGAGCGCTCGCATCATGACCCCGAGTAGCGTCACGCGCGAACAACTTGGGCGTTCCGGCACGCGCGGCATGCGTAGCGCGATGGAAGCCACCACTAACTTTCCCGATCCATGGCCGGGCGGCACGTGGCATCCGCACGACATCATGCAGATGGAGTTGATCGCCTGTCATTCGGTGCTGTCGCTGGCGGCGAATTATCGTGCGGATTATCTGCGCAACTTCTTTGAGCTGGGAAAAGCGAATCTCTCAGACGCCTTCGCTGCAGGCGCACCCATCGCGTACTTGATTCCGGCCGGCCAGGGCCGCGACGAAAATGTCGCAAAGATGATCGGTACGCTGGTTGAGCAGGGTGTCGAGGTCTATCGACTCGATCGCGAGGTGCACGCCGTTTCGGGCGACCAAAGCATGCGACGTACTGCCGCATCGAACCGGACAATCGTAGTGTCTTCGGACCGGAAAGAAAAAGAGGTCCCGGCCGGCAGTTACATTATTTTTCTCAACCAACCCTATCGCCAGAATGTACTCGCGTTATTCGAGCCACAGATCTACCCCGATCGCACGACGGCAACCGGCGAGGCTGAAAGACCATATGACGTTGCTGGCTGGACATTGCCATTGACTATGGGCGTCGCAACTCCGGTGGTGCTTTCGATTCGTGAGGCTAAAAACGATAGAAAGCTAACCATGATTAAGTCTGAGAACGATGTGCGCCGCGATCTTGCTTTGCCCTTATGGACCGGCGACAAGTCTCCAATCGCGAATCCAATCAAACCGGGAATCCGAATCGGAATTTATCAAAGCTCGCGGGCGGGAAACATGGACGAAGGCTGGACACGTTATGTCTTCGACACTTTCAATGTGCCTTACCAGTCGCTTAATGAAACTGCATTGAATGACGCAAATCCGCGCGGAAAATTCGACGCGATCGTTCTACCTTCGGAGCAGGCGCGGCCGCCGATCGATAGCGATGTTCCCATCACCGAAACCGGACGAATCAGCGACCAGGGCTACGCGAATCTTGCTCACTTCGTAAACGACGGCGGCACCCTGGTTTGTTTCGACGGCTCGTGCGGCCAACTGATCAGACAGTGGAAGTTGCCGCTGCGCAATGCCCTGGAAGGTTTACGCTCATCCGATTTTTACTGCCCAGGCTCTATTTTGCGGCTCGACGTGGACACGACGAATCAGATCGCGAGAACAATGTCGAAAGACACCGACGCCTACTTCATCAACAGCTCCGCGTTCGAAACAACCGATCGCGATAAAGTTCACGTCATCGCACGCTACGCGAAAGACGAAGTACTCCGGTCCGGCTGGTTGCGTGGTGAAGATAAGATCAAGGACAAGATCGCGCTCGCCGAAATCGCGATGGGCAAAGGCCGCATCATCCTCTTCGCTTTTCGGCCACAGCATCGTGGCCAAACCTGGGGTACGTTCCCGTTCATCTGGAATGCTGTTAATGCGAGCCGGCCATGAAGTAGAATTTCAGAAACATGCGGCGAAGAAGTTTTGGTTCTCATTCCACGAGACAAGGTAGCAGTGAGATGGCTTACTACTGCTCATCGCGGTTTGCCAAGGCTTTTTTGGCGTTGGCCCTTGTTCTATTGGGTTCGCTGCCCTCCCACCCTGAACGGTTGCCAATAAAAAACTACACAACTGCCGACGGCCTCGCACATAACATCGTTAACAGGATCGTGCGCGACTCGCGCGGCTTCCTTTGGTTCTGCAC
>QHXG01000710.1:2481-7413 GCA_003222845.1 Acidobacteriota bacterium
CTTAGCGGCGTCAACGATCTCCTGGAAACCCGCGAAGGCGATTACTGGGTGGCGACCAACGGCGGGCTGGTTCACTTCAACCCGAAGGGAGCGCCCTCAAGTCGCGTCGTCACCGTGAGCGAAGCGCCCACGAACGCGCCGCCAATGTTCGTGGTGGTCCTGCCCGAAGACACAGATCGCCGCGCGCGTTACATCACGGCCCTACTCGAAGGACGGGACGGCCGCGTCTGGTGCGGGACATACAAAGGTCTCTATCGGCTGGACGCGAGTGGCGGGCGGCTCACGCTCCTGCCGGTTGATATAGGGATACCGAGCGATTATCCGGAGCAACGCTTTGTCAACGACCTGGTCGAAGATCGTTACGGCTCGCTTTGGATTGCGACACCCAACGGACTCTATCGTCGTTGGTCGAACGATCAAACGGCCCGCTATACCAAACATGACGGCTTGCCCGAGGATTTTCTCCATGACCTGTTGCTCGATCATCAAGGGCAGTTGTGGGTGAGTACGCGCAGCTCAGGCTTCTTCCGGATAACCTTCGACGAAACACGTGCGCAGCCAACGGTTGCTTTTACGCTCACGCCGCGCGACTTCGCGCAAAGCGATTGGATCAACCAACTCTTCGAGACTTCCGATCATAAGCTGTGGGCCGCGACCGCGCGTGGCCTCCTTGAGTTCATCCCCGAAGGCAACGCCGAGGGCCGACAGTATCGCGTGTATACGACAAAGAATGGCTTGAGCGATCACAACATTACCGCAGTAGGCGAAGACGCGGGCGGCAACCTCTGGCTCGGAAGCGTCAATGGAACCGGCGTAACGAGACTGGCGCGCAACGGCTTCGTTACGTATGGCGAGCAGGACGGGGTCGTGGGCGTGAACGCCATCTTTGGCGATCGTGCAGGCGGCGTTTGCTTTCGCGGCTACGTTCTTGGGGACGGGCGTGCAAGCATCTTCGAGGGTGGACGCTTTGATCCGCTAAGCGAGGCCAACTTTGTTCCGCGTTTCGGCCGCTTCGACGGGCAGCGCATCACTTGGTTCGTGCTTGATGCTTTGAAAGGCCACGCCCCAGGTTGGGTGAACGAAGGCGTGACGCTGCAAGCGCGCAGCAGTGAGTGGTGGATAGCGAACGGTCTTTATCACTTCCCCGTCGCGGACAATTTCACCCAACTCAAGACCGCGCGACCGCTCGCATATTTTGGCAAAGACAGCGCGCTTGGCGGACGCCAGGTCTGGCGGCTTTTCGAAGACTCACACGAACGCATTTGGATTTCGATAATCGACTCTGCCGGCAACGGTCTCGCCCTTTGGGAGCGTGGGAGTCAGAGTCTACGCGACCTGACTGGAACTGCAAACCTGCCTTCGTTACACGAGGATCTTGCGCGTTCGTTCGGCGAAGATCGAACAGGTAACGTCTGGATCGGATTCAACACTGGTTTGGCACGCGCGCGCGGACAAGAGTCTTCCTTTTTCACCGTAAGAGATGGCGCGCCTGCCGGCGGTATCCAGGCTATTTACACAGATCATGATGGACGATTGTGGATTGCTTCTTCACGTGGCGGTCTGGCGCGCATCGATGATCCGAACGCCGAGCATCCGGTATTCACCAGCTATACCACCACCGAAGGTTTGTCGAGCAACAGCATCGATGTAATTACCGAAGACTTGGAAGGTCATATTTACGCCGGCACCGGACGCGGATTGGATGAACTCGACCCCGTCACTGGCCGCGTCAAGCATTTCACTACCGCCGATGGACTAGCGACCGGCGCATTCTTCAGTGCCTTCCGGGATGACAAGGGTACGCTCTGGTTCGGCACAAGCAAGGGCTTGTCGCGTTTTAAGCCGTCAGTCGATGATAGGCCATCGACGCCGCCTGCGATCTTAATTACCGGCTTGCGCGTAGCGGGCTCGACGCACAATATCTCCGCGTTAGGTGAAAGTCAGATTGCCTTGCCGGATCTAGGCGCCAATCAAAACGAGGTGCAGATTGATTTCGTCGGCTTGAGTTTCACTCCTGGGGACGTGCTTCGTTATCAGTACAAGCTAGGGGACGCCGACTGGAGCCGGCCAACCGAGCAGCGGGTGGTGAACTTTGCCAATCTCTCGCCGCATGGCTACAGGTTTCTGGTGCGCGCGGTAAACTCTGACGGTGCAGCCAGCTCAGAACCCGCAGTGGTTACATTTACGATTCTCCCGCCGTTTTGGTTGCGCTGGTGGTTTTTAGCTCTGGCATTGTTGGCGTTCGCAGTGCCGGCTTACGCAATATATCGCTATCGCGTGACGCCACTGTTGGAAGCTGCCAACATGCGCACGAGCATCGCGACCGATTTGCACGATGATATCGGGGCAAATCTCACGCGCATCAGCATTCTCAGCGAGGTGGCCAAGCAACAGTTTGGCAACGGCGATGAGGAGTCGCGAAATCCGCTCACCTCGATTGCCGAAATCGCCCGCGAGTCAGTGGCTTCGATGAGCGACATCGTCTGGGCCATCGATCCTGAGCGAGACAGCCTTCGCGATCTAACCAGGAAGATGCGGCAACATGCCGACGAAGTTTTCACCCTGCGCGAAATCGACCTCGAGTTCAACGCGCCGGGTGCGGAGCAGGATCTAAGATTGGGCGTGAACGTCAGGCGCAATATGTTGTTAATCTTCAAAGAGGCTGAGAGCAATGCCGCCCGCCATTCCAACAGCACAAGTGTGGTAATCGATTTCTCAGCGGATAATCACCGGCTTTCACTTCGCGTTGCCGACAACGGAATCGGGTTCGATCCAATCTCAGAGAGCGCTGGTCATGGTTTGGTGAGCATGCGCCGACGGGCTCAGAAGTTGGACGGCAACTTCGAGACGCGGCACAACGGTGCGTGTCGAGATTCCCCGTGGTGCGCACGGGCGTGTTCCCTGACCGACCTCCAGGCAAGGGAAATTAATTGTATTAGGCTGATCGATTCGGTTTAACATCGGCGCCGAACTTTCGAGTCGTTCCTTGAACGTACCTACCTGGTTGGGTAGGTGACACAGAAACGATTAGTAGGTATTTTGCTCAAACACCATTAGGAACGAAGATGCAATCGTCTCAGTTCGCCTCAAAACGTGTCGAAACAACCGCGCAAGCTGATACCCCGATAAGCGTGGCGCTGGTTGAAGATATCCGCGAAGTGCGCGAGGGTTTGGCGGCGCTGATCAACGGTACGCGCGGGTTCACGTGTGTCGGGAGTTACTACAGTATGGAAGCTGCCCTGGCAGGAATTGGAGATCAAGCTCCGGATGTAATCCTCACTCGGCTTGCCTGGCATGTCTGGAATCCGCGGCGCCGAAATCCTGCGCGAACGATTCTCTGATGTTCCCATTCTCGCGCTCACGGTCTATGACAATGACGATCAGGTGTTTGCCGCGCTTTGCGCTGGGGCGAGTGGTTATTTGCTAAAGAATACCGCGCCCGTACGTTTGCTCGAATCAATCCGCGAAGCCGTGGATGGCGGCGCGCCGATGTCGCCCGAAGTGGCGCGGCGAGTCATCAGATTGTTCCGTGAGTTCCGCCCGCCAGAGAGTGCCTCATATCACTTGACGGCCCAAGAGACTGAACTCCTCAAACTGCTCGTCGAGGGCCATTACAAAAAGACCGCCGCTCGCGCGATGGGAATCTCGACCAACACAGTCTCCTTTCATCTGAAAAACATCTACGCCAAGCTGCAAGTTCACTCGAAAACCGAAGCCGTCGCCAAGGCACTGCGCGAACGGATCGTGTAAGTGCAAAGGGCAAAGCGCTAAGAGCAAAGCGAATGGTTGGACTTCGCTCTTTGCGCATTGCCCTTTGCTCTTTGCCCTTTGCCTTTGCTCTTTGCGCTTCGCCCTTGGCTCGCGCAAATCCGCAATCCGCAATCCGGCCACCCTACCCATAGAGGTAGTTACGTCACGCCGCCCGTCATTGGTACAAACCAGGTTCTTTCAAGAGGAGGTACCGTCATGGACTGCATTTTGGCTAGTCGCGAGTGCGTCGCTGGTGTTTCTGCGTTGAACTTTTCGAGAAGACTTTGGTTGCTTATTGTGACTTCAATTGTTGTCGCGTTTTTGCCGCACCCAACGCTTGCGCAGCAGGCCACATTGACCGACGACGCTTACACTTCGACTAAGAAGGCGAACCGCAATTTCGGCGACGACCAGTCTCTGTCTGTGACGGCGACCACCGAGCGAGGCTTCGTCAAGTTCAAGCTCACGCCGAGTCTGCCTGCAGGCACAGTCGGCGGTCATGTCGGCAAGGCGACGCTCAAGATCTTCGTCAGCGACGTGGCGAGTGCCGGACAGCTCAACATCTTTCGCGTGACGACTGCGTGCGACGGCTCCAACGCTCGGCGCGGCGGAGTCCATAGTTGCCGTCACGACTGCCAACGCCGGTAAATGGGTGACGATTGACGTGACGCAACTGGTGAAGGATTGGCTCGACAATCTATTGCCTAACAACGGCGTCGCGCTCGTCGCAGCGGGCGGAGCGGACTTGACCGTTGACAGCAAAGAGAATCGGCAGACGAGCCACGAGCCTCGTTTGGAGATCGTTCTCAATCACGCGGCGACGGCAGATCAAGCGACGACAGCCGATACTGCCACTACTGCAAACACCATCTCAGGAGTCTTGCCGACGAATAAAGGCGGCACAGGATTGAGCGCACCGGGCGCGGTTGGAAATGTCTTGCGAAGCAATGGAGTTAACTGGACGAGTGCGCCGCTAGTAGGATCGGACTTCCCCGGCCTCGCCAACAGTTTCATCCAGAACCAGAACACAGCCACGCCGCAGAGTGCGAACTTCAACATCAACGGTAACGGTACGGCCAACATCTTCAACGCCGCGACGCAGTTCAACCTCGGCGGCTCACGGGTGTTTAGTGTGAATGGAGGCAACGTCTCCGCCAATGGAGTAGGCGCCGTACCGAACAG
>QHXG01000711.1 GCA_003222845.1 Acidobacteriota bacterium
TTTCCAAAACACTGGCCAGTTCACGCACGGCGTGTTGTGCCTGGGCCGTGGCCAGGCCGTAGCCCGGCACAAATATGACTTTGTTGGCGTAAGCCAGTTGCACTGCGATGTCATCGAGACTGACTTCGCGCATCACGCCCTGTTGGCCTTCGCCTACCATAGCTGTCGCCACGCTGCCGAACGCGCCGAACAAAACGTTCGTAATCGAACGATTCATCGCGCGACACATGAGAATCGAAAGAATGAATCCGGAGAATCCGTCGAGCGTGCCCGCGATGATCAGCACGTTATTCCCCAGCACAAAACCGGTCGCCGCCGATGCCAGGCCTGCGTAAGAATTCAATAGCGACATCACGACCGGCATGTCCGCCGAACCGATCGGCAACACCAGCAGCACCCCGAACACGAACGCCAACGTCAGCATGATGTAGAAGGGCATCACGGCGGTCGGTACAAAAATCAAATAGATGAAGAGTCCAATGGTCGCCGCGAGCAGCGACATGTTGAAAATATTCTGGCCGCGATAGACGAGCGGCTTGCCCGGCACGATGCCCTGCAATTTTCCGAACGCGATCAAGCTGCCGGTCGTCGTCAGCGAGCCAAGCATGATCTCGAAGCCCATCGCGCTCATCTTTATGTGGCCCAGATCAGCCAGCGGTTTGAAGCCGTGCGTATAGCTGTAGTATTCGGCGATGCCGACCAGCGCGGCAGCGAACGCGCCGAATGCGTGCGACAACGCAGTCCGTTGGGGCATCGCGGTCATCGGCACCCAAACGCCCATGGCTGCGCCCAGCGTCGATCCCAGCAAGAGGCCAACAATGATCCAGGTATAACTGACGATTTCGAGGTGCATGAGCGTGCCGATGATCGCCATCAGCATGCCAAATTCCGCGAGATGCATCCCGCGCTTCGCGGTTTCGGGATGGCTCAAGCCCTTGAGGCCAAGAATGAAAAGAATTGAGGCGAGAAGATAACTGAATTCGATGAAGTAGGTTTGCCAGTTCATTCTGATTGTTATCCGCAGATTACACAGATTTCGCAGATTCAAGAAAAGAATTAGCCACGAAAAAGCACAAAAGGCTCAAAAGAAAATCTCTGACTCAGGATCGGTTGCAGTGAAAACCTTGCTCTGGTTTTGATTTTCATTTTGTGCTTTTTGTGCCTCTTTGTGGCCTGGTCTTAGTTCTGTGTAATCTGCGTAATCTGCGGATTATTTCTTCGGCGCTTCCTTGCGTTTGAACATGCGCAGCATGCGGTCCGTGATCACAAATCCGCCCACCACGTTCGTTGTCGAACACGCCACCGCAACGAAACCCAGGATCGTCGCCACCTGGCCATGCCCTGAACCCGCAATCACGATCGAGCCAACCAGTGAGATACCCGAAATAGCATTCGTCGCCGACATCAACGGCGTGTGCAACAGCGGCGGCACGCGCGAGATAACTTGATAACCGAGGAACGCGGCCAGCGCGAACACATAGAGCGCGGCGATTACTGCTTGTGACGAAGTTAGAGTTTCTGAGTTCATAGTCTGACCTTTACGTTCTATTCTTCAATAATCTCAGCCCCACCGTTGCACCGTTGCCCCGCTGTGCCGAGTGATGTTCCTCCCGTTATCGTGCATGGGCGAATAAGCCGATTGCACGGCAACTCGGCCTGGTCCATACAGCCGCAGCCAAAGATAACGATTGCCCCACGAACGCCAGGAACTCCAGGTTCCCGCCGGATGTTCAAAATGAAGTTGCATTTGCACCGTCGGATCCTTGAATAGCAGCGCCGTTGGTTTTACCAGGATAGTCTGATTCGGTTCGAGCGAACGCACGAACGCATTACCGGCGGAATGAAGCAGCAACAACCCGGGCGCCGCCGGCGCGTAGAAGCGATCCATGAATTGGCCCAAAGGGTAATGCGTCTCCGATTCGTTACCACTTCTCGTCGTAAACCAGACGCCGCTTTGAAACCAGTCGTAGGTAATCTGGTTGGTAGCCACGAGAAATAGATGCTCACGCACATCGACGGCCTGGCCCGGTTGCAGCGGCAAGGCGATCATCTCGCCCGGCGCATCACGAGAAAACGCGATGTGACCTGGGCCTTGCGCCTGCGTCATCACTAGAGGCATGCCGGCCAGCAGACGCTTGAATGCTCCCTTCAGCCCCATCGCGGTGATGGTTACCTGCGGAT
>QHXG01000712.1 GCA_003222845.1 Acidobacteriota bacterium
CAGTGGTAAGGATAAAGCCCGAGTTTTCAAAGCCGCATTAGGATTTGAGCAGGCCGATTGGGAGTTATTAAAAGAGAGGATTCTAGAAGCATTGCCTTACTTCGAAGCGACCTTGCGTAATGAAGACGAGTATGGCAAGAGGTATAATGTCGAGTTGCCAATAGCCGGTCCGAACGGAAAAACAGTGACGGTGTTAACGGCGTGGATATTTAGACCTGGAACAGACTATCCGTTTTTCGTCACGGCCCTTTGCTTGGAGGGCAATTAGCGATGCCATTCATCTCCAATAATAGAAATAGTGCGTATGAAGGTGATGTCGTTGAATTGGTGACAGACCTTGCTAAGGGCAACTTCAAACGAGGCCAGAGGGGCACGGTAGTCGCGAGTTTTGATGAACCGTCAGAGGCCTATGATCTAGAAATGGAAGATGATTCGGGGAGCTTCACCGGTCTTGCCTACTCCGTCAAGCCAGATCAATTTATAAATCTATCACGGAGTGCGTTTGTTCGAGCCATGGAAGCCGTCGAAAGGGTCGACTTGGTAGTTGCAGAAAGGGAGTTAAGGACAGCAACTGAATTGCGACCAGACTATATTGGCGGTTTTGTCATGTCAGTACTCGCCACCCTTCCCGACAGCGTAGAACGACAAGGATTGGAAGATAACGTAAGCTATCTAATCCCATTGCTCCGGCTAGCGAATCGTGTCGATCCTAATTACGAATTGGCTCGTTCCAATTTGGCCGTGGCCTTCTTGAACTTTGGCGTAGCGAAGGCCCGGCGCAAGAACTATTTGGAAGCGATAGAACTGTTTTACTCAGCCCTTGGAATAAGAACAGATTCAGAAACCGAATCACAGACTAAAACCAACCTCGTAATGGCTTTCACGACCCTTGGTCGAGAATCCTTCCAGAGTGGCAGAATTGAAGAGGGCTTTGGGTACATTCGCACGTCTTTTCTGATTCTTCAGGACGAAACAACTAGGCGCAACCTGGGATTGGCGTATGGAAATTTAGGCATCTTTTACATGAAATCTCAGCAGTTCGAATTAGCAATGGAGCAGTTCGAGCGCGCAGAGGATTCTGGCGTAGTTCTGCCAGAGTTTATTAATGGCTATGGTGTCTGTCTGGTATTTTTAGGACGAATTAACGAAGCTACTCAAGCATTTGAAAGAGTTTTAATAATGGATCCAGCGAACGAAAATGCAAAATTCAATGTGTCGAAGCTAAAGCAGTTTTCCAACCAACCGATCTCGATTCCGGACTTAAAGGTCTTCGCTAATCAGGGCTTCGTAGCAACAGAAGATCTTCTCGATTTTGATGGACGAGGGTTGATGACGCTAGCCTGGCGACAGCCACAAGTTTCGGCCAAGGAGTTTGTCTCAGTCACATGACCTTGATTTATTGCGCGTGACCTTCAAGAATGATTTGCGTTTGGAATACTTAATCATGCCTGAAATCGAATACGTCTCAGATGAAAGCGGCAATCCAACGGCCGTGATTTTGCCGATTGAATTGTGCCGCGAGATTGAGTCTGAAAAAGAGACGGCGTATCTGCTGAAGAGCAAGAATATGAAGCGACGGCTGCTGGAAGCAAAGGAACGTCAAACCGGAATTCCATTCGGGGAAGCCTATGAGAAGCTTGGAATCTAATCATAATTGAGGTAATCGGCCATGAAAGCGTTTCGCAAATTCTCCGTGTTAACTTTGACCCTCGGCATTGTTTTCTTAATGGTAGTCGCTGGCGTCGTTGCGCAGAAAGGAACGAGCATCGTCACGCGCATTAAGTTCGCTCGCGGTCGCACTACAACGGTCGAACGCGGCTCAGTCCATCGTGGCATGAGTCATGACTACTTGTTGAAAGCCGGCGCCGGCCAAAACATGTCGGTTCATCTGGCTGCGCGCGGCGGTGTTTGTTTCGACCTTTACACTCCCGGTCCCGCGGACTCGCTGGCTCAATGTTCGAAGGATTGGTCTGGGGACCTGCCGCGACCGGGTGACTATCGCATCAACGTCCTGCCAGACACTACCACCGAACGCAGCATTCCCTATACGTTGGAAGTGACGGTTCGCTAACCCCGACCTGTCTTTCACTGGGAGCGCGGGCGCCCTCGCCCGCACCGCGTCGAGGGCTCGATGGTTTCCTAAACATTTTAGGACCTGATTGTTTTCGCGCTTCGCGCTCAATGCGGGCGAGGGCGCCCGCGCTCCCAGTAACAGAGCCTTCACCTGGACTCATCATTACTCATTCAAGCCGGGTTGTGCTTCCTACGCACGTCACTTATTCTTATCGTTTGCCTTCCGGTCTATTTTGACGACTATCTCATACAAGCACATGGAAACCAGCAAGATTCGCAACATCGCAATTATCGCCCACGTCGATCACGGCAAGACCACCCTGGTCGATGCCATGCTCAAGCAGGCAGGCACCTATCGTGAGAACGAAACCATCGTCGAACGCGTGATGGACTCGATGGATTTGGAACGCGAACGCGGCATTACG
>QHXG01000717.1 GCA_003222845.1 Acidobacteriota bacterium
ACGTCGCTTTCAGATTTGCTTCCTTAGTCTTCCAATCGATCACATTGCTGAACTCGACGCGATTGCCGGCGTCACCCGCCGAGAGACTTATCGTCTGAACGAACTTCGACGTTTCAGTCTCGCGTTCGACCTCGATGGCCACGCGCACTGGTCCGGCTTCACTGACTCGAATCCTGGCTTCGCCCGAAACAAAATTTCGCGGCGCACGTTGCTCATCTTCGAAGTCCATATTCCACGCCGGCCATTGCCGCGGATTGTCTGTAGAAATCGCCAAACGGATTGGAGCCGAGAGCAATTCGCGATCTAGTTTTTTATCGAAGATGCTCGACACATCGCCCTTCTTATCTATCGCCACGCGATAGCGAGCATTTTCAAGCGAAGTTTCCGTTACTTTCAGATCGCCCCAGGAAAAGAAAGAATCGGCCGGTTGCACATCGTAAACCGCGAAACCAACCGAAGGAACTTTGGCGACGAACAAGACCTTGCCATTGGTTAGTTGCGCCGGTACTTCTTTGCCATCGGGCGCCACGACACGAACCGCCCGCGGCGTGCTGCCGTTGAAGTTAACGCTCGCTTCGACGATGTCTTCACGCTCAATATTGAGAGGATTGTAAACAACTATCGCGGCGCCCTTACTTTCGGTGTTCAAGGCGGGTGCGATTGCATTGGCGGCGCTGGTGATCACGCCCGCGAACTGATTCATCGCGATCACATCATCGTTCCAGGCGAACTCGAACGATTTTGGCGTCGCGGTGCCCGGCAGAAGGTCGTGAAACTGTCCGCCCATCACGAGCGTCCAGGCGTTGTTCAATCTTTCGCGCGGATACGTTCGTCCGCCCAACCATTCAGCCGCGACCGACGCTTTCTCAGCCGCGTCGGCGAGCAATTCATTCTTGCGCATCCAGC
Source organism: Acidobacteriota bacterium (assembly GCA_003222845.1). Taxonomy (GTDB): domain Bacteria; phylum Acidobacteriota; class Blastocatellia; order Pyrinomonadales; family Pyrinomonadaceae; genus UBA11740. The sequence continues at coordinate 907 of QHXG01000717.1, forward strand.
GTTTCTGATAGGCCTCCGAGGTGATCGAGCCCGCCGAATGATTAATGAGTTCAAGGTCGCCTTTGTAACGCGGCAAGCGGTCGGTTGAACAGCAATTCAGGATGTCCTGAAACATCTGATCCGCTTTGGACCAAATCACCCGCAGAGGACCATCGCCAACTTGAACCGGCGGCCCAGGTTGCGCCGGCTGCGCGCCGAAGGGAAAAACCTGAGGGAGCGAGGCTCTGTTTCTAGTGGTAATGGCTTCCATCAACTTCACGGAATTCTCATTCGGAGAACCACCTACATCGCCGGTGCCAACGTAATGATAATCGGCGAAGATGCCCGTCAAGTTGCCGTTGATTTGAATTCGCTTGGGCCAGTCTTCCTGACCTCTCGTGCGAGCCTGATTTTGCTGGGCCGTCAGATTGGGATCGGGACCGGGCGGAGGTGGCGGCGTCTTGCTGAGGTCATAGTTCACCTGGCTGCCATAGCCGAGCGGATTCAACGCGGCGATAACTGTGCGGCCATCCGTCCCTTCCCAAATGCCGACATTGAATGGAATGCCGACGGGTGTTTTTTCCGGCGAATCAGGCCCGCCGACATGCGGCGCCGGCTGCCAACCCGATGATAGTTTTTGCGTCGAGAAACCTTTGATGCCCGAGTGCGCGAGTATGCTCGGCAGTGACGCGGGAAAGCCAAAACAATCGGGCAGCATGTATTCGTCGCTCGCCATGCCGAACTCTCTGCGGAACCAATTATTGCCGTAAAGAATTTGACGGATGATCGATTCTGCGTTGGGCGAATTGACGTCCCCTTCTTCCATCGATGAGCCGGCAGGAAACCAGCGTCCCGCAGCCACGTACTGTTTCAATCTTTCAAAGTCAGCCGGGTAGTACTCCTTCATCATTCGATAACGATTGGCGCCCGTAAAGTTGAAGATGTAGTTCGGATACTTTTCAAACAGCGCGAAGTTGTTGCGCATTGTCTTGGTGAGATATTCCTGAATGACCTGCGGATACTCCCAACGCCATTCGGTATCGAGATGCGCGTACCCGACAGTATAGAGCGTCGGTTCCTTCGCTAAGTTCGGCGCGGGTAGGGTTCGGGCTAGTTCATGCGCTCCTCGCTTTGTGGCCGCCTTTGCATCTTTGGCCGTTCCAGTCCTGGATTGAGGTCTCGACTTCGCCGTTTGGCCCAAAGTGCTGCTAAACGTCATCAGGGAAACCCAAAGTAACAAGAGGGAACGATTTAGTGTCCGTTTCATGAAAATCTCTCCGGTGTTTACTTTGCTATTCGGTTTTTGGTTAAAGACTACCTTCGCTGGCATGACCAAGCGCACGTACTATACATCACTACCAGTCGATTATTACCAGACGAAATTATCCTGCGTCGATCAAGATTGATTACGAGTCCAGATAAACGCGATCTAAGAGATGAACTAGGGCGCAGCCTGTGTGGGCAACGCCCTGATCCGATTTAGAAAAGGAGCTTGAG
>QHXG01000194.1:0-514 GCA_003222845.1 Acidobacteriota bacterium
AATCGGCGAAGCGAGAGCGAGCTTCATTGCTTCCAAACCGTCCGCGGCGGCGATAACTTTGTATCCCCAGCGTTGCAGTGTGACCTCCAGGAAGCGTCGCGCAGAACGATCGTCTTCGACCAGGAGCACGCACGGTTGGTGGGCAGCGTTGACGATCCCCGCGTTGATTGGATTTGCTTGGTCGTTATCCATCTGGATTGGATAGGCTTTGAAATGATCGCAAGAGGGCACGGCCTCGGGTCAAAATCGAGAGTAAGCCGAGCCCTATTTGTTGTCAACGACACGGTAGTCCTAATTTGAAGCATGGCACGGGCGTCATTTGAAGCATGACACGGGCGTCCCGCCCGTGAATCACGCGCAAGATGCGTGTGCCACCAGCAAATCAGGACACGACCGAACGACCCTGTATCATCAACAACGAGCAGCGCTTTTGGTATACTTTCTGTTTGCGCCAGGACGATTTACTCAGACTAGAGGATTAACAATCACATGTACGAGTTCGCAGTCACGCCGG
>QHXG01000194.1:578-11995 GCA_003222845.1 Acidobacteriota bacterium
TGGAACTCGAGCCGGGCGATCGCATCATGCGTATTAACGGGCGCGTCGTGCGTGACTATCTCGATTTTCGATTTCAGACTGGCGGCGAAAGCGAGTTCGTGATCGATGTGCGCAAGCACGACGGCGAAGATTGGGAGTTGAACGTCGAACGCGACGAAGCGGAAGACTTCGGCCTCAGCTTCGAGCAGATCGTCCCCCGTCAGTGCGCCAACGAATGCATCTTCTGCTTCTGCAAAGGCAATCCTGAAACGGCGCGTCCTTCACTGTTCGTGCGCGACGAAGACGTGCGGCTTTCGTTTCTTTACGGGAACTACACGACGCTCACATCGATCACCGAAGACGAGATGAGGCGCGTGATCGAACAGCGTCTGTCGCCTCAATATGTTTCAGTACATGCGACGGATTTGGACGTGCGGGCTTACCTGCTCGGCGTCGACAAGAAGCGCGCAGACATCACCGCGAAGATGCAGCGCCTGATGGATGCCGGAATTGAAATTCACGCGCAAGTCGTCTTGTGTCCGGAGATCAATGACGGTGAGATCTTGCGTCGCACGATTTACGATCTCGCTAACTTTCACCCGCGCGTGCGCAGTGTGGCGATTGTGCCGCTCGGTCTGACGCGCTATCTGAACGATTCGCGTTTGACGCCAGTGACGCCCGACTTTTGCCGCCTAACGATCAAGGAAGTCGCGCTCATACAGAGAGAATTGCGAAAGCGTTTGGGGACTACGTTCGCGTTTCTTGGCGACGAGATCTATTTGCGCGCAGGCCGCGACGCACCTGCGCGGAAACATTACGGAGATTATCCGCAGATTGAAGATGGCATCGGCATGGTGCGCAGTTTTGCTAATCAGTTTGAAGCGCTGATGCGCAGGCTTACTCGAAGATCAGTGTCCGAAGCCCAACCGTTAGGGAGGACTCCCTGCGGAACGATCATGACGGGGACGCTCTTCGCGCCGGTGCTGCAAAGATTGATTGCTCGATTGAACAATCGCTTCGGAACGCGGCTCGACGTGGTCGCGGTCGAGAATAATTACTTCGGCGGAGATGTTAGCGTCGCAGGACTACTCACCGGACAGGATTTCATCGCTGCGCGCCATCGAGTCAGGGGCGAGTTTGCAATTATTCCGCACGTAGCTTTGAAAGGCGACGAACCCGTAATGTTAGACGGAGTGCGCTTTGAAGAATTGCAGAGCCAGTTTAATGTGCCGCTTTACGCACTTGACTTCAACGGCTTCGCCCAGATGCTGATTCCTGTCTCGGAGCGACTGGAGCGTACGCATCCCTGCGTGCGGACCGCAGGCATCCCTGCCTGCGCTTAGTTGAAGAGACGCTCATCAAGAGAAAGAAGAGTCTGTTCATTTGAATCCAACGGCCCCAAAAGAACCCACCAGCTTGAAGATTCTCGACGTCGGTTGTGGCTGGAACAAAACGCCGGGCGCGATTGGGATCGATTCAAATCCAAAAGCACATGCCGATGTAATTCACGATCTCGGATCGGTTCCATATCCGTTCCCCGATAATGAATTCGATCAGATCATTTGCCGCCACGTTGCCGAGCACGTTCCCGACGTAATGGCCTTGGTCACAGAACTCTATCGCATCACAAAACGCGGCGGACGCATTACCATTATCACGCCGCATTACACCAACCCCGACTGGCCCACCGATCCGACGCACCGCAATCATTTCAACAGCTATTCCTTCAATTGCTTCATCGACGACCGCCAGCTTTTTCCGTTCTACACCGAAGTAAAACTGACACCCATCCGCATTTATGTTTCGCTAGCGAATCTGTGGCGAGCCATTGGTTTGGAATTCATCGTTAATCTCGATCAGCATTGGCCACGATTGAGATTCACGCGCAAGTTCTGGGAGTTCTATCTGAGCTGGGCGATTCGTGGTAAGGAGCTAAGGTTTGAATTCGAAGTTGTAAAGTAAGATTAGCGTTGGAGTCTTCCGCAACGCTCGCCTATTCAGTAACCGCCTTGAGAGAAATGCTAACCAATCACCAATCAAAAAGGCTACGGGAATATGCTAGCTGGGTCTCACGCGTTCGAATACGCTGACGGCACCATTTGGCAAGCGGCAAAGTAAACTCGCTTCAATCCGAGATTTCGGAATAAAACCAAAATTTCCATTGCCACAATTCAGCGCGAGTTGTCAGACGGCAAGATGCCTGCATTTTCGGCCTTCCTTTTAAGAAGCGGAGCCCGATGATAAAGGAACATCGGTTGCTTGAATCAGAATCGATTTCAGCATTCCAGGCAGTTATCCTGGAAACCATCGGTAAGTCGGCAACAAAAGGAGGAAGCAGCGATGCGTAGCGTTCTTCGACTTTTAGGAAGCGGGTTCATTTCCGCAAAGCGTTATCTATATACCCTGAATTCTTCGAAGCAGAGCTACTACTCGGAGTTGCGCTGATGGATCTGCGCCAGTGGCTCGGAGCCGAGACTGCGTTCCAGCGCGCCCTCGAGATCAAACCAGACTATGCGACGGCGTTGCTCTTCTTAGGCGAGGTCTATTGGCGACAGCAGCGCTACGACGAAGCCGAGCACACCTTGCTCGATGGGCTCAAACTCGATGAAAGGAATTGGCACGGACACTTCACGCTCTCGCGCCTCTACTGGGACAAAGGCGAGGCGCTCAGAGCAGGTCCTTCGATTGGCCGCACCTTGCAACTAAAACCTGATTTTGCTGAAGCGCACCTGCTGGCCGGAAACATTCTGCTGAAACTCGGTCAGCAACAGCGCGCGCAGATCGAGTACGAAGAGTACTTGCGTCTGGCGCCGAAGGGTGAATACGCTGCCGAAGCTCGCCGTCTGATCGACAAGCTTAAAATATTGAGTGCGAGCAAGAAATGAAGGCTGTCCTTTCGTCTGATCGTTTTACCTGTCGAAGGATCCGGCGATTCACGAATTTGAAGAGAAATCCAGAAAATTGTAGTGAGCTGGTTCTTTAGGAGATACCACTCTGCAAATTGCCCAATAAATCTACGCGTGAATCCCTCACCCATATTGGCGCGCTGCTTGCCTGTCCCCGAAACGCGGTCTTTTTTTGACTCTTAGTCATTCTATTGAGCGTCTAGCGAGAGTCCTTTCCATTGGACTAGCAACCTAATTCTTCAGAACACGTGCTCGGCGGTTTCGTTGTTGAGCATTTACGAAAACAATTCTTTGGAGGAGCCACCCATGAAGAGATTTAGTTTCATCGCACTTGCGTTGTGCCTGCTCGCGGCAGCATCTGTTGCTTTTGGACAGACGGTGAACTCGCGAGTCAGCGGCACAGTAAAGGACACGGCCGACGCGGTCGTGCCGGGCGTCAAAGTCACTTTGATTGACGTGAAGACCAAGGATCAGAAGACAACCACGACTAATAACGAGGGCCTCTTCAATATTCTCGATGTTCGGGCCGGGACTTATGTCGTCGTGGCTGAACGAACAAACTTTAAGAAGAAACAGGTGACCGACCTTGAAGTGCACGTGGACGTCCCCGTGGTCTTAAACCTCGTACTGGAACCCGGCGGTGTAAACGAAACGGTTTCCGTAACGGCTTCAGGAAGTGAAGCGTTAATTCGTTCCGAAGATGCAAAGCTTTCAACCACGATCGACGTTAAGCAGGTGCAGGACTTGCCTCTTAACGGACGCAACCCGATAAATATCGCGGGCGGCATGGCCGGCGTCAATACCAACACTGACGTTCGAGGGTCCGTCATTAATGGTTTGCGCGGATCGTTCTCGAATATTACCTGGGACGGCATCGAGATCAACGACAACCTGGTGCGCACAGACGCCCTCTTCGGCGTGAACACCCCCAGCGTCGCCGGTGTTGCCGAGTTCACTCTGACCACCCAGAACGCCGGACCGGATGAAGGGTTGGGTATTGCGCAAGTCAAGTTCACCACGCCGCGGGGTGGGAAGGGTTATCATGGAGAGGGTTACGATTACTATCGCAACAGCAAGTTCGACGCGAACACCTTCTTCAACAACAACACTATCGATGCAAAGACCGGGCTGAGCTTGCCGAAACCAAAGCTGCTTCAGCATCAATACGGCTTCAATATCGGCGGGCCATTTGCTCTACCACGACCGGGCGAAAGCAGTAAGCATCTCATTGAGAAGAACAAACTCTTCTTCTATTTCTTCTACGAATATACCAATACTACCCAGGACTTCACGCCGCTTCGAACAGTTTTGTCCTCGGCAGCCCGCACCGGTAACTTCACATATCTGGCAACCTGCGGTGTTACAGGTCAGCCTGCCTGCCCTGCAGGAATTACTAATGGACAGCAACTGACTATTAATGTTCTGACTAAGACTGGTCGAACGATTGATCCGCGAAGTCAGACGCTGATCAATTTGACTCCAGCGTCGAATAACAATGACGCCGGCGACACGCGCAACACGCAGGGATTCCGTTTCAATACGCCAAATGGCAGCACCGGCCGGAACATTGGCTTCCGAATAGACTACGACATCAACTCCAAGAACTCGATAGAAGCGATTTATTCTCACTTCCTTTCCAAGTTGCCTAACGATGTTCAGTTGAACGATATCGGCGAGCCGTTTCCCGGTCTGCCGGGCGGCGGCCAAGAATCACGCCGGCCGCGATATGCGCTCGCATGGCACTCGACTCTGAGACCCAATATTACGAATGAAGCGCGATTTGGCTTCTCTTCGAGCACCCCGCTGTTTTTTAATCGTGAGAAGTTCGATCTTGGCTATCGGTTGTCGCTGCCGCTGATCACCAACCCGATTCAGAATTTTCTGCAACAGGGACGCGCACCCAGGAACCATGACTTCATTGACAATGTCACTTGGGTAAAAGGCAATCACGTGTGGAGGTTTGGAACGACTGCTCGTTGGGTCGATATTCTGAACTTTAATGATGGCGGTATTGTGCCACAGTATACGATCGGTTTTAACTCGACAACCAGCCCCACTCCCGCAAGCTTCGCCAACAATACAACAAACTTTCCGGGCGGAATTTCCAGTACTGAATACACCAATGCCAGCAACTTGCTAGCGTTACTTTCAGGTCAGATTGCTTCCGGCGCCCAGACATTCAACATCATCGACAGAACGTCGGGATTCAAACCTGGGATCGGTTCGGTTCGTCACCTTGATTACACCACGCTGGCGTTTTATGGTGGCGACACCTGGCGGTTCCGCGAGAATTTGTCGCTCAACATAGGGCTGCGATGGGAGTATATCGCTCCGGTGACCGAACGGGACGGGCTGGGCTTGATGCCCAAGAACACGTCACTTGCCGTTCTTAATGATCCTTTGGCAGTGCTCGATTTTGCCGGCAAGGGTACCGGGCGAGAATTCCTGGCAAAAGACTTGAACAACTGGGCGCCTAATTTCAGTTTCGCCTGGGATCCGTTTAAGTCTGGAAAGACATCGGTTCGTGGCGGTTTCGCTATCTCTTACGCCATCGACAATAATGCCACGGTGCTCAGCAATTCCTCCGTCGGAGGGAATGCGGGTCTGCAATCGGGCGTTACCAAGGACTTTGCCGGCACGGTAAGTGCTGGCGGGATCGTTCCTATTCCTGTGCCTGTCTTTAAGATGCCGCGCACAATAGAAGACAATCTCACTCTTAGCCAGGCGCCTACTCTCTTTACCACTGAGTTCAATCTGAAAACGCCTTATGCCGTGCAGTGGAACTTCGGCATTGAGCGCGAGTTCATGAAGGACACCGCCATTTCGGTTGGTTATGTTGGCAATCGTGGCGTGCAGTTGACTCGAGGCATTGACACTAATCAGGTGATCGTTTTCCAGAACGGATTCTTCGCAGACTTTCTGCGGGCCCAATCCAATCTGGCGCTCTTTGGAAATCCGGCTTGCACTGCGGCGCAGGCGACAGCGACCGGCTGCCAGGTGCTAACAATCTTTCCGAAACTCGGCAGTGGCGGCGGTAACCTTGGGAATTCCACCATCCGAACCCTGCTCAGCGAGGGCCGCGTCGGAGAATTGGCTTCCAACTACCTCAATGCCCGTTGCACTTACTTTATTCAGAATCCGGTGCAGGGCTGCCTTGCGAACTTTGGTATTGCAGCCAATACCGCGACAATCGGTACTGAGTTCTTCCTGCCGGCAAACAAGAACGCGTTTGTTACCGACTACATCGGCAGCAGCGGCTGGTCGAACTATCATGGCTTGCAGGCTGAGATTCGGAAGCGCTTGACCCATGGTTGGTACTATCAGGTGAACTACACCTGGAGTAAGGCCTTTACCAACTCCGAACAGGCACAGACCGAGTTCAATCCTTACCTAGATAACACCATCGGAGATCCGCTTGAGAAGAAGCGCCTTAACCAGGATGTCCAACACGTTATCAAAGGCAACGCCGTGTACGAACTTCCCTTCGGCCCGGGTAAGTCGTTTTTGAACCGTGGCGGCTTGCTGGGCAAACTCTTTGGTGGTTGGCAAATCAGCGGCCTGGCGCAATGGAGGACGGGAAGACCGATCTCGATTATCTCGGGCCGTGGAACGGTCAATCGCAACGCTCGATCCGGAAACAATACGGCGAATACAACCTTAACAATTTCACAATTACAGTCCATGACCGGCTTGTTCCACAGCCCAACAACCGGACTGCCGCTGCTATTCGATCCCCAGTTGATCAACTTGGCCAACGGTCGCGCCAATCCGGCCTTCTTTAGCCAGCCGGCGGCCGGTACTTTCGGCCAATTGAGTCTGACGCCGGTTGATGGCCCCGGCTACTGGAACATCGATACGGCTCTCATCAAGAGGACCAGATTCAAAGAGAGATTCGGCTTGGAGTTACGGCTTGAGGCTTTCAATCTCACCAACCACACGAATTTCTCGGTGGGCAACAGCCAGGACATTAACAGCACGAGCTTTGGGAAAATCACCAGCGCCTTCGCTCCGCGAATCATTCAGATGGCCTGGAAGTTTACCTTCTGACGAACCTTAGAGAGGCTCTTGAACCAGGGCCGCAATTGAGGATTCAGTTCGGGCGTTGTCTCTTTAAGGACAACGCCCGGTTTTTGTTTACGTGAAGGAATATATTTCGGATAATCGGTCGTAGCGCCTTTGGAGTCTGTCGGGGAAACAGCCGAGTAGCGCCGAAGTGTTTATAGCTCGCACGTCTATAAACATTTACCGCCTACGGTAGATTCAAAAATGGCGCCAGCACATGCCTGGAAATTTTGTTCAAGGAAGTTGAGAGATCTCTATGGATAATTCGACGTTCAAACCAGCAATCAACCTATTCTTCATATCCGCTCTTGTTGCACTTAACATTTGCGTGCTTCAGGCCAAGCCTGACAATAAGCTGGCGCCGGCGGACGTGGTAGCGAAGCATCTTGAGTCGATTGGATCCTCGGAAGCGCGGTCGCGCGTTCATGGCACCAGGATCAAAGGCAGTTGTGAACTTATGGTTAAGCAAGGTGGAGTAGGCCAATCCTCCGGTCAAGTATTGATGGCGTCGCAAGGTGTTCAGAACCTGATCAATATGACTTTCGATTCCGGAGAGCCCTCCACCGCGTTTGCGTTTGATGGCAGCAAAACCACCGTCACCCAGTTCCGGCCTGGCCGGCGTACAGCTCTGGAACAATTCTTCGCCGAATACGAAGCCATAGTTAGAGAAGGATTGTTCGGTGGAACGTTGTCGGAAGCTTGGCCCTTGCTGAACCTGCAACAGAAGAATCCGAAGCTCGAATACCTCGGGGTCAAGAAGATCGGCGCTAATCAAGTACATGCGATTAGATATTCGCCCCACAAGGGATCGGAATTGAAGATCACGCTGTTCTTTGAACTGGAAACATTTCGCCACCTCCGGACCGAGTATGAGCAGACCATCTATTCAACCCAACAGACGAGAATCCCCGGAGGAGGCGGAGGCTTGCCGAGCATAGACAACACGCGCGGCACAGCCCAGCGCTTGAACGCGTATGAAGAATTTTCTGACTTCAAGCAGGAAGGCGGATTGAACTTGCCGCACACGTACAAGTTCGAGCTTTCAGTTCAGTCTCAGATCAGACCCATGCTGATCGACTGGACCTTTAATCTCAGCGCCTTCACATTCAACGTACCGCTCGATGCTTCGGAATTCACGGTCAGCAACGGTACGTCGAAGCCAGATTAACTGATTGATGTAGGCTTCCAAAGGAGGGCCTATGAAACTATCCCTGGTAATCGCCCTGGTAGCGCTAGTCCTCATGGCGCAGGCGCAATCCGGTGTGCAAGACGCTTCGGATCTGGTTGTAGTGAAGTTTAGCTGCGGCCAGTACGAGGAGCGCAGTCACATGATCCGTTCGGTGCAACAGCCCGACCCGCCGATGAACGAACCGATTACAATCAATAAATCAACGGTAAACGAGCCTCAGGAAGTATTGAACCGCCGAGACATTCAGGAACGTCGAGCTGACATGAAAACGGCCGAAATCAATGCTGCCCTTTCAAGTCAAAAGGGCTCGAGGATTTACTTTTATCGTCTCGAGGTAAAGAACGCGAGCACGAAAGGTGTGAAGAGTTTTGCCTGGACGTATCAGTCCGCCGAGTCTTCGGATCCGTCTGACCGCCAATTCTTTTGTGTGGTGAAAGCCAAGCCAAACGAGAGCAAAGCATTTGAATTATTCACACCCCTTGCTCCTTCTCGAGTAGTTGATGCCGCGAAAGCCGGGAACAAATCTGAGAACAATGACAAAGGGAAAGTCATAATCAACAAGATCGAATACATGGATGGATCGGTTTGGAAGCGGCCCGCGTGGAATCCAGCTACCTTTTCAGCAGCGGCAACCGAGAAGGTTGCGAGCGGCAAATGCATCGGGCTGTGATCGATGATGCGACTGATTGAGGACGTTGCCGAACGATCTTAGAGGCACGACGGTGCAAACTATCTCGGATCCTTGAACGAGCATATCGTGCGCTCTAGGCAGGACTCAACTATACAAATCGATATTTCGCGAAGGAGATTCAGAGTGTTCCCAGGGAAGTCGCATGGCCCCCACGGCTTGCGAGCCAACGGCTCGCTCCTGGCACATTCATTGCCGGTCCCGCCACGAAGGTTAGTTCCTCCGCAAGACTTTTGATGGAACGAGGATGAAACGCCTCCCAGCTTCTAAGCCGCTCTCCGTTACTAAGATTTGGAGGTCTTTATGAAAATACTCTTCACAGTGGTCTTGATTTCTGTTGCTCTTTCGCAAGCCCAGCCTGCGCCTCCTCAAGAGCCTGGTTTGCAGGTTCTAAATCTGGAGGTGAAAAGAGAGTCGCTGCGCGAGGACGACTGGCGTCTTTCGATGGTTTCGAGCAAGCCGTCCGGAATTCATCCCACTTTAGGCAGAGGCGACAGGGACGCGACGGACTCGCCAAACGTCGCTACGTTGAAAGAGACGCGCCAAGACACGGCCAAGCGCATGCAAGACTTGGAGACGATCTCGAATAAAAGAGACGAATCTAAGTTTCAAATGGTTCCTGTTTATGTCTTTGAAACGCAGATGAAGAACACCACTTCGAAGCCGATCACAAAATTTGTGTGGGCGTATCATCCGCCGGAATCCTCATCCGCCGCGGATGAGCGAGCGGATCAGCAATACCTTTGCAACGTTAGGATAGAAGCAGGCGAGACTAAACTGGTCAAAGTAATTTCGCCAGTTCGTCACCCGAGAGTCGTCGACGTTTCCGCTGCCAGCACACCAAGCGCCTGGCATGAGCCGGCGGTAAACGACATGATCATCAATCAGATTCAATTTGCCGACCATGATAAGTGGCAGCGCTCCGGTTGGAATTCGATCGTTCTGACGCGAGTGGGAGCGAAGAAGCTTGGCAAAGGCAAGTGCATCGCGCTCTGATTGCTCGCGTTACCAAATTAATCTGAAAATCCTTTCAAGGTTCAAGTTTAATCTGAATAAAACCTTCCCGATATGGTCTGCAATGGAGTACTATTCAGGCCGCTTTACTCGTCTGTTTTAACTGCCTTGGTGCGGACCCGATCCTTGATTCACCTTCCGAAAACGGCGATCATTTTCACGAATGGATTCAGCTAGCAACGAATTGGCCGTGGCGCCTCTGGGCGCCGGTGACTTAATTGATCGCGCCGTGCGGCTTTATCGGCAGCATTTTCTTACGTTGGTTCGGATTGCCGCGCCGCCGGTGTTGGTCTCGGCGGCAGGTTCGACGATCACCACCATAACCTTTCGCGAATTCACGGCCACCTCGAGCGAGATGCGGTTGGCGTTCTTCGTGCTGTTGTGGCTGGCGGGAGTTGTGATTATCGGTTGCGGATCACTTTTCAGCATCATCGTGATGGGCGGAGCGACGCGCAATCTCGTGGCGCACTTACTCTGGAACGAACCGGTCAGCATGAGCACCACGTATCGCGCGGTGAAGTCACGTTTTTGGGGACTCCTCGGTGGCAGCTTACTGATGGCGTCATGGCTGGGATTGGCCGCTTCGGTTGCATTCATGGTCTGGTTTATGATCTTCTACTTTGTCGCCTTAGCTTCGGTGGTGTTGACCAAATTGTCGAATTGGCTCGCCGTTACCATGGGTGTGCTGGGCGGGACGGTCGCGACGATTGTAGCGCTGACTCTGTTTTTCTTTTTGGCGGGTCGCGTAGCCTATGTGCCGCAAGCGATGCTCGTCGAAGGCAGAACGGTCTTCTCCGCAGTGGGACGAAGTTTTTCGCTGGCCAGCGGCAATGTGAAGCGTTTGATAGCCATGGCGCTATTCACCTTCTTCGCTACTTACTCCGCGTTAGCGCTATTGATAATTCCTCTGGGCTGGTTCGGTTGGCTGAATGGCGTCGACATTTCGCCATTCAGCACGTGGCCGGCGTGGTATGCGATCGGTTATCAGGTGATCTTGCAGTGCAGCCACATCATGCTCGCGCCGATCTGGATGCTGGGACTCTCGCTGCTCTACGTTGACGAGCGCGTGCGCCACGAAGGATACGACATCGAACTAATGGCCGCACAGAAACTTCCGGAAATGCCGGAGCTGCACGGAGTGATGTCGCCTTTCGCGCCCGCACTGGTGACTAAGAAATCGCCAAGGTTTGTGCCACCGCCTGGTCCATTGCCTACGGGCGCGGTGTTAGGACTCGATCAAGGATAGGCAATTGCAAATTGAAAATTGAAAAATGAAAATTGTAAATTTTGCTGAACAGCCCCACTTCACGACAATAGATGCCGATTCAATTTGCATTTTGCATTTTTCAATTTTCAATTTTCAATGCTTTCCCCAGCAGTTGAAATGTCTTCTTCTTGCTGGATTCACCATCGCGGTCTGCGTCGTTAGCGGGCGCGCGGCTACTCTGGCGGATTACCGGCATCAAGTCTCGGGAGCGATCCGCGCGATCCAGCAACTGCAACTTGCCAAAGATGAAGCGTCAGCCAACGCGTCGCTCGCGCGGTTGCGTGCTCAATTGCCCGCGAAGGAGACGATCCT
>QHXG01000195.1 GCA_003222845.1 Acidobacteriota bacterium
AACACCTGGTTTCACGACGCGCTGGACGAATACGAAAAGATTAAGACCAACACGCGTCGTACTGAGTCGCTCGCGCGCATCGGCGAGCGCCTGCTGGCGCTGAGTGAGCGCCTGGATGAATTTGACAAAGGATCCGGCGCCGTAAAGAAGGACGAAGACAAGGGCCGCCTGGCAGAGATTTTGCGCCGCCCTGAGTACAACAAAACAGCTTCGGA
>QHXG01000196.1 GCA_003222845.1 Acidobacteriota bacterium
TGCCTCACGATGGCATTGCCTGCGCTCAACGCGAAGGTACTCTGCACCGCAACTTTCAAGGTTACACCGAGACGAGGACGAATGTGCTGTTGGGTCTCGGAGTGAGCGCGATTTCCGAAACGCCAACTTGCTTTCATCAAAACGAAAAGGCGTTTCCGGTGTATGAGCGCCGAGTGCGAGAGGGAGAAATTCCCACTTTTCGCGGGCATCTGCTTACGGAGGAAGATCGTCGCCTGCGCGAACAAATCCTTACGTTTATGACGCGCTTCGAAGTCGAGTTGCGGCTAGAGCAAGCTGAGGATGCGCGTGCGTTCCTTGATTCGATGTTCGACGATCAGCTAGTTGAAGTCCGCGATGGCAAACTGTTTCTGACCGAACGCGGACGGCCATTTCTGCGAAATGCCTGCATGTTCTTCGACCAGCGTCTGCGACAGCAGGAGCAGCAACGAACACAAATTTTTTCTCGGGCGGTCTGATCGGGCGTTTCTTCAAAGGTTGTTGCGAGCAGTCCCGTAGGGACCGAATGTTTATAGAACCAAACGCCTCAAATGATTTCCGAAGCTCCGGAGGAGCGAAACATTGCGCACGATTGCTAATAGATAAGTCGAGGGCATTTCGCTCCTCCGGAGCTATGGTGTCAAATCCACACATTCGACTATGAACATCTCGCTCCTAACGGAGCTATTTCCATGCCAACCATCAATGTCGTAGGCGCCGGTTTTTCAGGCTTGACAACGGCTTACTTCCTGACGAAGCGGGGCTTCAAAGTCCGAATCTTCGAAAAGACAAACCGCGCCGGCGGTCTCATTTGCACAATTCGCTCCGCTCACGGGTTGGTCGAAACCGCAGCGAATGGTCTTCTCAATTCCGCGCGACTCGAAGCTATGTGCGCGGACATCGGTGTGCCTCTATTGCCAACGCGGCGCGATGGACGCAAGCGCTTCATCTTTCGCGGACGACCCAGGCAATTGTCGCTGACGACCTCTGATATGACGACGCTCGCTTTTCGGCTTGCGACCCAGGCGATAAGTTTTCATCCGCGGCAATTCGAAACAATTACTGCGTGGGGGAATCGAGTGATCGGTAGCGGCGCGACTAACTATCTGCTGGCGCCGGCGTTGGGCGGCATTTATGCGGGCGATCCGAAGCGACTCAGCGCGAGTTTGATATTTGGCCGTGCGGCCTTGCCTAATCATTTGAAGACAAACCGACCTGCGCGAGGGAGGGTTCGCGGGACGGTTGCGCCGCCAAACGGGATGCAACAACTTATCGACGGCCTTTGCGTTTACCTCAAGAATGCGGGCGTCGAATTCGTTTTCAATTATGAAGCGCGCCTCGAACCAAACGAAGCTGCCGTGGTTTGTCTGTCAGCACGGGCAGCGGCGGAATTTCTTTCCGATGCAGTGCCTGAACTAAGCCAAGCGCTGCGCGGGATTGAAATGCTCTCACTCGCTACCGTGACCTGCTTTTACCCACCCGAAGCCGCGAGGCTGAAGGGTTTTGGTTGTTTGTTTCCTCGCGACCAGGGTTTTCGGTCGCGGGGTGTGCTCTTCAACGATTGCATTTTTGAAGGTCGCGGTCCGGCACACTCTGAGACATGGATCTTCGGCGGCGCGCTTGATCCCGAGGCAGTTAACCTGGGCGACGATGAGTTCGCACAACTGATCGCATCCGAACGGGAAAAGTTTTATGGAAAGCACGATGACGGGTTGGATTTTCGGATTACTCGCTGGCCAAACGCTCTGCCTCACTACTCGATCGAGCTTGAACGGATCCTCACGATGTTACCAGCGCCGCCATCGAATATTGCACTAGTAGGAAACTATCTTGGCCGAATTGGTCTGGCAAAAATTCTCGAGCGTGCCGCGCTCGTAGTAAATGAAATCGGCCTGAAGCTTTGAGATCCCCTTGCCGCGTAGCGGCACTTCGACTTTAGCCCCGTCTTTCAAGGCGGGGTTCGGTCAGCCGGTTAATTATTTTTTCGTCGCGTTAGCGACGATTGAACCTTCAACCGTCGCTGACGCGACGAGCGGGGCTTTCGTTCCCCTTTTACCCGGCCTTAAAAGACCGGGCTAAATTCACTTGTCCGCTACGCGGCCGGCAGAGCATTAATGAATCGAACAGGCGTACTTCTCATCAATCTCGGCACACCTGATGCTCCTACTCCGGAAGCTGTCGGCCGTTATCTGCGCGAGTTTTTGATGGACGGTTACGTAATCGATCTGCCAAAGCCGCTGCGCTGGTTTTTTGTACACGTTATGATCGTGCCTCGTCGCAAAGAGCAATCGGCGAAAGCTTATCAAAAGGTTCAGTTACCCAAAGGCTCACCTTTGCTCGTACATACTCGGGAGTTGGCCGCGAACGTCGCGGCTCGGCTCAATACCAACGACAATCGATACGCAGTCGAGTACGCGATGCGTTATGGAAATCCGTCGATCGCTACCTCGCTCGAGAAACTATGTGCTCAAGACGTCGCGC
Organism: Acidobacteriota bacterium; assembly: GCA_003222845.1. Taxonomy (GTDB): domain Bacteria; phylum Acidobacteriota; class Blastocatellia; order Pyrinomonadales; family Pyrinomonadaceae; genus UBA11740. The sequence continues at coordinate 2,479 of QHXG01000196.1, forward strand.
GGATTATGGTGCTGCCGCTGTATCCGCAATATGCGGAATCGAGTTTTGAAACAGCGGTAGTCGAAACAAGGCGAAGGGCCGCCGAGCTTGGCTGCGCCGACCGCGTCACGTTTCTTACGCCGTTTTTTGAGCGTCCGGAGTTCATCGATTCATTTGCTTCCAGAGTTGTCGAACATCTTGAGAAGCATCCCGCGGAACACGTCGTGTTTAGCTTTCACAGCCTACCGGAGCGACATCTTACAAAACTGAATCCGCAGCACTGCCTGCGCGCGGTTGACTGCTGCGCCCAACTCAGCGAAGTGAATCGGCACTGTTATCGTGCCCAATGCCTCTTCACCGCAAAGTCAATCGCGCGGCAAGCGAAGTTGAAACGAGGCGCCTACACCGTTTCATTTCAATCACGTCTGGGTCGCGCTAAATGGTTAGGACCGAACACCGAAGACGTGTTGAAGAGTTTGGCCCAACGCGGCATAAAAAGAGTCGCAGTTTCGTGCCCCTCATTTGTCGCCGACTGTCTTGAAACCCTTGAAGAGATCGCCATTCGCGGGCGTGAAACCTTCATTAATACCGGTGGCGAGGAGTTGTGCTTGATTCCGTCGCTTAACTCACATCCCGTCTGGGTCGAGACGATCTGTAATTGGATTCGCGAACTTGGCGATTAACCCGAGCCTAGCGTGTTAGAATTCAGCGCTGATAATCGTCGCCGAACGTTTCGGGAAAGTTCCTGAACCAAAAATGAGCTTCTGGCAACAACTGACTGCCGCAGCGGAAATGGGAGCGTCGATCTTTGCGTGGTCGCTCCTTATATTTGTTGTCGCGGCGCTGGTCCTCTCGATCATCCGGCCGGCGGAGCGTTTGCGCATTCGGAGTGCAGTCCTGTTGCTGGCGCTGGCTCTGGTCGGTCTAATAACTGCCGCGGTGCTCGCTTCGTCCGGCGTAAACCCAGCGAAATCATCCTACAAATGGATTAGCTGGGCGGCGCGATTTCTGCTCTGGATCTCATTCGTCAATGTGGGCAGCGTCTTTGTTTTCGAGGTTTTCCTGGATGCTTTACGACTGAAGCCACCGCGCATCATGCGCGACCTCTTACTCGCGCTTACGTACATCGTCGTGGGTATTGGGACGCTTTCGAAAGATGTCGACATCACCGGCATCGTCGCTACCTCAGCGGTAATCACAGCGGTCATCGGTCTCTCGTTCCAGGACACGCTGGGCAACATGATGGGAGGCATGGCGCTTCAGCTCGAACGCGTGATTGGCGTCGGTGACTGGATCAGAATCGACGGACAGGAAGGCATGGTCAAGGAGATTCGTTGGCGTCATATGTCGATTGAAACACGCAACTGGGACACCATCGTGATTCCGAACAGCGCCCTAATGAAATCACACGTCCTGATCCTGGGCCGCCGGGCCGGGCAGCCACGCCAGCATCGCCAGTGGGTTTACTTCAACGTCGATTTTCGTTATTCGCCCACGGAAGTGAGTGAGGTAGTCGAGACAGCTTTGCGCGCCGAACCCATTCCGAATATCGCGCCCGAGCCACCCCCGAACTGTGTGGTAATGGATTTCAAAGAAAGTTACTGTAGTTACGCCGTGCGTTATTGGCTGACCGATCTGGCCGCCGACGATCCCACCAATTCGATTGTGCGCATGCGCATTTATTTCGCGTTGCGTCGCGCCGGTATCCCACTCTCAATTCCTGCGCATTCAATCTTCATGACTGAGGAGGATGAATCGCGACGGGAGCGAAAAAGCGCCGAGGAAATCGACGAGCGCGCCGAGGCCTTGAAGCGCGTTGAGTTGTTTCAAACGCTTACTGATGAAGAGCGATGCTCACTGGCTGCGCGACTGCGCGTGGCGCCGTTTGTTCGCGGCGAGGCGATGACTCGACAGGGTGCCGCAGCGCATTGGCTTTACATAATCACCCGCGGGGACGCCGAAGTGCGCGTCTCGGTTGACGGTAATCTCAGCGAGCGCATCGCGACGTTGCATCAGGGAGATTTCTTTGGCGAAATGGGGATGATGACCGGCGAGCCGCGCGCGGCGACGGTGATCGCGCTTTCTGAGGTCGAATGCTATCGAGTTGATAAGGAAGCCTTTCACGACATCATGCACAGCCGCCCGGAAATCGCTGAAGACATTTCCGAGGTGCTGGCGCTCCGTCGTGTCGAGTTGGACGCAGTGCGAGAAGATTTGAACGAGGAAGCCAAGCGCGCCCGCCTGCGCCAGCATCAAGGCGATTTACTGCACCGCATCAGGCATTTCTTTAAGCTTTAAGAATCTGGGTGGATCTTTTTAATGGCTCCCAAATGAACGCTCGGGATCCTGAGGCGGCTGAGGATCTTACTCGTTTTGATGACTCGAGTAGGATTATATTCGTCATGTCGGATTAATTCGACGGCGCCAGGCCATGAGAAGCATATAAGCGCCGTAGGCGAATAAGCCGATCGCGGTAGCGATCAGCAGCCATGTACCATGTGGCCCTCGTTGGACCTCAACCAGCGCTCCGCTGAGGCCGCGTACCTTGGTGGGATCAAAAGTAATTCCGCTCCAAATAAGAAAGAATCCGATGATGGCGAAAACAACTGCTCGCGTGGTTATTCCGATCTGACCGATGCGCATCGCCAAATTATCGATCAGCTCTTTTCTTCCTTCAGGTCTGAGAATTTCATAGCCCTCGACATACAGCCTGCGAATCTCATAAACACCGAATCCGAGAAAGCCAAGACCGACGATTATCGCCAGCCATCGAGTAATCGGCGAGATCGCGAAGATTCTGGCTGTCAATTCTTGTTCGGGCTGGTCGCCCTGTCTAACTGTCGAGGTTCTCGTGAGCAGTCGCACTGCGGACCAACCAACGGCCCAATAAACGAGCCCGACGCCAGCATAAAAGATCCGCGTGACGATACCGAAAATAGTCGTGCCTTTATTCTCGGTATCCATGACGGCTTGGATCAGGCACCATAAACCATAACCGAACAGACCAACCGCTAACAGCGCCAGCAGGGCTTCGCCAAACGGTTGTCGGAATACCTGCATGAGAACGGTGCTGAAGTCTGCCGGCTGGTTACGTTTTCCGATGGCAAACAGTCCCGTCATGGCGCCAATCATTAAGTACACAGTTCCTTTCGCTGCATATCCCATCCTGGCGAGAGGGACGATCCAAGCGCGCGCCTCTTTCATCACCTCTGCGCCTGTATGTCTTGCTGTTGCGATCACCGCCATTTGCGTCATCTGCCCACGCTTTGGAAATATGGCCGTCTATTGATTGTAACGCCACTCGACTCTCGTGCTGTGCCGCCTCAACTTGCGGATCGGTTTGTCTTGTTTCTTCATGCGCTACAAACGCTATGGCATGCAGAATGCCTCTTCTGTAAAAACGAGATTTGCAGGGCTTCAGCGAAATAGGACGTGCCTACGAGCGAGGGAATCTGTAAAGATGCCAAACGAACTGCGCACCGAAGTCGAACAGGTCATAGAACAGGAAGACGTCAAGCAGGCGCTCAAACAGACGGGCGCCGTCAAACCGAAGGAGCAACCGAAAGCGAAGACGAAAGATAAATTATGGCTCGGCACGCATGCGATTGTTGCGTTAGGCCTGGTCGTCCTTTATTTCTTTCTTCAATTCAGAGTCTTCGGTTTCGCGAGTTCATTCATTCCGTACATTTTGAAACTTGATAAGAGCGCAATAGCGGTTGTGCTCTTACTCGCCCTGGCCAAGGTGGTGGACGTGTATTTGATCAGCCAGATCGACAGCGCCGTTTCGCGATACACGTTGCGCCGCGTTGCTAAACTCGTGCTGACGCTCTTGCTCATGTTGGCAGTCATTTCGATCCTCTTCCAGAATTGGTACACCGCGATCGTCTCGGTGGGATTGTTGTCACTGATTATGGGATTGGCAGTGCAAACTCCGGTCACGAGTTTTCTTGGTTGGATTTATATTCTGGTGCGGGCGCCCTACCGCGTCGGCGATCGCATTAAGATTAGCGACGCCACCGGAGACGTGATTGACGTGAGCTATCTCGACACTACGCTCTGGGAATTTGGCGGCGGAGACATTCTTTCTACCGATCACCCGACCGGCCGCATCATTAAATTTCCGAATTCGAAAGTGCTCAGTACGACCGTCTACAACTATAGCTGGCCGGTCTTCCCTTATATCTGGAACGAGATTAAGTTCAACGTCGCTTACGAGAGCGACCTGGAATTTATCGCCGAGACCATGCAGAGGATCGCCGCCGAAGAAGTCGGCGAACGGATGATGAAACAGATCAGCGTATATCGCGAGATTCTCGCCCAGACACCTGTCGATCAACTGGAAGTGCGCGAGCACCCCTCAGTGCTGTTTCGTGTTAATGCAAATACCTGGTTGGACGCGATCGTGCGCTATCTGGTACATCCGCGGGAAGCCGGTCGCGTCAAGACACGGCTTATCAAAAAGCTGCTCGCCGAGCTTAACGCCGCACCAGGTCGCGTAATGTTTCCCAAGAGCAATGCTAGGTAAGGGCTGGGTAGTAATGCAGTTTGAATGTGGCACGCGCATCTTGCGCGTGATTCACGGGCGGGACGCCCGTGCCACTTCAAGACCGGGATGGAGTGCTTACCCACTGCCTTGCTTCTTAAGCAGATCGTTAGGCCTTCCCCCAGGTCAACACGAGTGCAATTGCCGCCGCCGCCATCACCACCGCTGTCGCCCATCCGATGATATTGGTCACAAGCCCATTAACCCATTTGCCCATAATTTTCTTTTGATTACCGGCCAACATTATGATGACCAGGAGTGGTGGCGCCACGAAACCGTTGATAACCGCGGCCCAAAACAGGGCCGAGATTGGATTGATTCCCAGCAGATTCATCTGCATAGCTACCAGGGTTGAGATCACAATGACGGCGTAAAACTTTCCCGCCTGCCAAAGCTTTTCGCTGAGACCCGTTTTCCACGCCAGCGCTTCAGAGACAGCATCGGCAATCGAGCCGGTAAGAATCGGTATCGCCAGAAACCCGGCGCCGATTAGACCCAAGCCCAAAAGAATCCTGGCGCCATTTCCCGCCAGTGGCCGCAGAGCTTCAGCGGCGTCTGTCGCTGATTTGATGTCGGTCTTCCCGGCTTTAAACAAGGTGGCGGCCGTGGTGAAAATGATGAAGTACATCACCAGACACGAGAAAACCATGCCAATCGTCACGTCGGTCACGCGATATCTGAGGGACTTCTTACTCGCACCTTCGCGAGCGGTAACGGTTTTCTGTCCCGCTTCCTTTTCCTCTTCCACCTCTTGTGTCGCTTGCCAGAAAAATAAGAATGGCGAAATGCTGGTGCCAAAAATTGCGGTGATTGTGGCTAACGACTTCGCGTCGAAACTAAATCTGGGAATGAAGCTAGCACTGAGCGCCTCGCCGGCGTTGGGATGCGCGTAGAACGCGGTCGCGATGTAGGCCAAGAGCGCGAGCGTTAACCATTTGAAGATGCGCTCGATCAAACGATACGACCCAAGAATTTGGAACGCGACAATGATTACGGAGATGGGCAGGATCATCGCCGGTATCGGGATCGGCACAAACATATTGATGGCCGCCGCCACCGCGCCAATATCAGCACCGGCGTTAATGGTATTGGCGATAACCAACCCTGCAATCGCGGGGTAAAGGATCCAGCGCGGGTAATATTTCCTGATGACTCCAGCGAGTCCCCGACCACTCACCATCGCAATCTTCGCACAGGTAAACTGGACTGCGATCATCATGGGGATGCAAGCGATGGCGGTCCAGAGAGTCGCATAGCCTAAAGAGGCGCCGGCGATCGCATAGGTTCCTATTCCTGAAGGATCATCATCGGATGCGCCTGCTATGAAGCCCGGCCCGATGATCTTCAAGAAACGCTTGATCGGATTCTTTTCGTGGTCCTTTTCAGCGTTGGTCGCCATACACTAACCCAACTCCCAAACTCTCGAGGGAGGTCGACGTGTTTGCTGAGTCCTCGATCGCCCATTATGGGAATTACCGTGTGGCCTTACTAGCCAACTCTAGTTGGGCGAATGCGATCGTGCGCAGACTTTGTTTGCGACCCTCGGATGAACAAAACCTCGTATGTTAACAGAACAGTTTTGTCCTCTACTGTTCCGCATACATGCCGTCTGCTTAGAAAAAGCGGTCGCGATTTGAGGCGGGCAAACTTCGCGCCGAACGAAGTCACTTGGCATAGAACTCGCCAAAAGTTATCGGCAGAACTGTGCCGCCAAAGAGCAAACGATGACGAAACTCAAAGACAAAATCAAGAACGCGCTTGACGAGAGTCGCATGTTAATTTTGGGAGCACAAATTCTTTTGGGATTTCAATATCGGGCAGTGCTCGAGAAACAATTTGAGTTTCTGCCCTCGTCTTCTCAGTATTTGCAGTTAGTTGCGCTGGTGATCCTGCTCGGTGCTATTGCCTTAATCATGGCGCCCGGCGCTTATCATCGGATCGTCTACAAAGGTGAGGATTGTCAAGATCTTCATGAGTTCACTACCACGGTCATGGATATCGCCTTGCTTCCGTTCATCGCTGCTTTGGGCATCGATCTATATGTGATGCTGGGACGATTCACGGGCGGATGGCCGGCCATCGTTCTGGCTGCGTCAGTTACCGTTCTAGCATTGTTGCTTTGGTACGGACTTGAATTACTTGGCCGACGCCGGCACTGGGACAAAGACGTACGAAATAAATCTGAGAAAGGAAGTGAGAATGAAATGCCGCAAACCGCGCTGAGAGATAAAGTGGAGCATGTGCTTACTGAAGCGAGAGTCGTCTTGCCCGGCGCCCAAGCACTGCTCGGGTTCCAATTCATCACGATGCTGATGGAAGGTTTTGACAAGCTGCCGGAGTCTTCGAAATATGTGCACGCGATCAGTTTGATTGTGATGGCAGTAACCGTGGTTCTTCTGATGGCTCCCGCAGCCTACCATCGTATGGTGGAACATGGTGAGAACACCGAACACTTTCACCGCGTTGCCAGCCTGCTGGTCGTGCTCGCCATGATTCCGCTGCCGATCGCAATTGCCGGCGACTTCTATGTGGTGATGCAAAAGGTGACTGGCTCTGCGCCGTTCGCGATCATTGCGTCTGCCACGATTCTAATTTTCTTTTATTTATTGTGGTTTGGTTTTACGGCCTATCGTCGCGCGCAGATTACCGAGGAACGCGCTTAAGCTGATCGCATCGTGGCACCAGCTGCCACTCAACTTTGCCATGAAGTCACGCGTCTCTGCACTCAAAACTTCCACATAAACAAAAAACTTCGGGCCTCACGACGGTTTGCATTATCAGTTACGAACGACTGAAAGCTCCTTAAACGCGAGCGGATTAGGGCCAGTACTGACAACTGTACCTTGACGAATCTGAAAGAGAGAGTATAGTGGCGAACATTAGCTGGCTCCCTATCGCCCACATCATCGGATGGCTCCGATAGCGAGTATCTTTCATAACGCAGAAACCTTCATGGAGAAGGCATCGCCAATTTCTTTGAGTCTCCGGACCCGCCGAGCTGCATCTTAACGACCGTGCTGACTAACATCGGCAGAAGAATTGAATTAATTGCCAACGTGGCAATTATTATTGTCTCGTGTCTTCTTGGAATAGTGCTCGTAAGAAACCACTTGGTTAATAGGCAAACGCAGCCACCAAATGAGCGCCAAAGCGACACGCAACCCATGAACGGAGCGAAGGTAACTTCGCTCGATGTTGATTGGGAAAAAAATGGCCGCACACTAATACTGGCGATTTCAAGCAGTTGCCATTTTTGTACGGAGAGCGCACCCTTTTATAAATAGCTTATCGAAAACAAGCGCGATGCACGT
>QHXG01000718.1 GCA_003222845.1 Acidobacteriota bacterium
GCCGTCTCGCCGACCATGACTGGCGTCACGCGCTGCGTCATCATCTCAACTTTAGTTCGAGAGATTCCCATCAATATCATGGAGAAAACATATATTGATGTGAACACTAATCTTCTCAGTCCGTTAGCCATGCAACCTCCAATAGTTCAATGCGGGCACATCACATCATAGATTCAAGAATCGCCCCGTCTGAGCGGCAGAACCTCACCGTTTTCATCGGAATATGTTTGTTGACAAGAAGGACAACGTTTCATGAGAATGATTGAACTCAAACAACTGAATTACATGCTCAAGGATTGGTGGATTCTAGCCCGGTTTGCTGCGACATCCAAGGAAGTTTTTGTGAGTTATCTAATCCTCTGGTTTTAAACTTGGAATCTCCAAGCGTGCATCCCGCAGCGAGCCGCAGAGCAGGCAGCCTATGCATGGTATGCATATTAAGACCGGGACGCGCCGATGAATTAGTCGGATAATCTGCTATCGGCAGATGATTATCTACGCTGCCCTACAGTCACGAAGAGGCCACCCTCGTGTCCGAGCGCGTGAATCCAGCCGAGCTGTGCCAGCCAGCCCTCGAGTAGCCAGTTGTCGGCAGCGAACGCGAAGAGGTTGGCCGTGTCTTCGCCAATGAGCGCGCTGGGATATGCGCGGACGAATTCAACGTCGTTCTCCACAAACCACTGCTGAACTTCACCGAGCGTATGGCGATGCTCTTCCGGATGTCGATACTGATCGCGGAGCCACGCTTCGCGGCGAGCTGGTTCGTTCTTTCGACTGCGTAGTACCGGATCAAACGGAATCAACCGATAATCTGACCAGCGGGCGATCATTCGACGTAGCCGGTGCGGAATGCGCGCGATCGCGTTGTAGACCCCGAGCACGATCATCCCGCCTGGCCGGGCGAGCTGCGCGATGCGGGCGAACGCCGCGCGCGGATTTGGCGTGTGGTGTAAGACGCCGGACGAATAGACGACATCGAATGACCCGGCACGCAAACCTGGGCGATGGAGATCAGTCTCGAGGAAGAGGACGCGATCAAGCTTGAAGCGATGTGCTGCGGCCACGGCCAACTCGAGTGATGTGCGCGTCAGATCGGCGCCGATTACCAGACGATCCGCACGGGCCAGGTATAAGCTCATCTGCCCAGTACCACAACCGATCTCCAGAATCCGTGCATTGCCGGGAATAGCTTGATCGAGGAGCCGGGCGAACCTGTTGCGTTCGGCCCGGGCCCGAAGCGATGAGAGGCTGTCGCATTCCGCGTAACCCGGAAACGGCGCGTGCTCGTAAAAGCGGCGCACAACGTCAACGCGCGCGTCACTAGCGATCCGCAAATTAGGAATTCCTCCCGGCGCGTCATACCTCGCACCGCACGCCGTGCACAACCACTCCGCGGTGAGCGCGCCGGCACATGCCGGACAGATCAGATGTTCCAGGAAGTTGTTCACGGACGGCTTGCCTCAAAAGTAACCAAGCAATAGGAAGATCGGAAGGTCGTGCCGTAGGCACGAAATATTTATAGAATTCTGGCTCATTTGTTTTACCTTCGAAGTGAGCAAGATGCGGAGCATTTTGCTCACTTCGAATAAAGGGACATCAGGGGCTGCTATTGCTATAAATATTTCGCCGCTCTGCGGCGATGCCTAAGTATCCTTCGTTCGAATGATCGGAGACTCCTTGAGGCAAGGCTTTCACCGACTAGAAGATTGCGTAAATGAACGGAGCCAACGCTTCCACAGTTGTGGCTACGATTAGGAGTAATCCCGTCAGACAAAGAAAGATTGCCAGCGGCACCAGCCACCGGCGATGCGAATCACTCCGCCACTGACCGCGCGCGAGCTCGGCAATCGATCCGAATGTGCTGCCAAACACGATTACCCCGCGCTGGATTTTGCCTCGCTTCTTAAGCACGCATTTCCTCCTTCCGCCGCACGGATGAACGCTTCGTTACTCTGGTCTGGCCCGCCACCAGTACATCGATGCCAGAGCGGAGAAACGTCGAATAGCCTTCCGCAACGCGATTGACGATTGGTTCTCCAGCCAGATTGAACGAGGTATTCAGCAGCACCGGTATGCCCGTGCGCTGACCGTAAGCCTCCAGCAGCGAATAGAGACGCGGGGCCATAGCGCGCTCCAGTGATTGCAATCGCGCCGTGCCATCTATGTGCGTGATGGCCTGCAAGCGCGAACGCCACTCCGGCCTCACCGGGAAGACTCCAGACATGAACCGCGACAAGCGCGTTCCACTCGGCGTAACTTCAAAGTATTTTTCCGCTGCTTCTATTGGCGCGACCGGAGCAAATGGCCGGAATTCCTCGCGGAACTTAATTTCCCGGTTGAGTTGATC
>QHXG01000699.1 GCA_003222845.1 Acidobacteriota bacterium
CAATCATCATCTTTCAGACGGATGGTGATCAGCTTGACGATCTCAGCGGGAGACCACGACCAACAATGCTTGAGCCCTACGTTCCACCTATGACGTTTACATTTGAGGATCTGGTCACCACGGCTGACAGCAGCCGCGCCACGATTTATTCAATCATCCCCGGAGTGCCCTTTGTCGGACTTTCGTTGCCAGACCAACTGAAGAACGCCAGAGCGGATTGGGAAAACCGACAGAGGGCCTACGCCGAATTGAGGCGCCAGAATAATATACCAACCCAAAATAGCGGACTGCGCATGCCTTCGGACTCAGCGCTAATGAGCAACGCCCAATTCTGGTACCGCTTACATTTGGCGCTGGCGAGTCTGGCTAAGGGCACCGGCGCCTGGGCGGACTATCTGAAGCAACCAGAACAGGCCAGCGAACTCTATTCACGCGTTCTTAATGCTATTCACGCGTTCTTAATGACATCAACCGGCGCTACGTCATAGGGTATTATCCAACCAATCGGACGCGCGACGGCAAGCGACGCAACGTGAGCATCGAGGTTCGTGGACATCCCGAATACATCGTGATCGGACGCAAGACTTACTTTGCGCCGCAGCTATGAGCGGCGGCAGTCTAAAGAGCGAGATGATTCGCAAAGCATTCCTGATGAAACTCAAGCCGAATTGCCAGGAGGAATATGAACGGCGGCACAATCCGATCTGGCCTGAACTCCAAACGGTCCTGAAAGAACACGGCGTCAGTAATTACTCAATCTTTCTGGATCGCCGGACTGATCAATTGTTCGGCTATGCCGAGATTGAGTCGGACTCGCGGTGGCAACAAATCGCGCAGACTGAAATCTGCCAACGCTGGTGGGCAGACATGAAAGACTTAATGCTAACCAATCCTGATGGCAGTCCCATGACCACCGAACTGGCGAAGGTGTTTCATTTGGATTGATTTCAGATTTGGAGTGCGCCGGCAGAACGCAGTGGCGACGGCGCTTTGGATCGTATGTCGATAATGCGATTAATGCTTAGACTCAAAGCCAAAGCGCAGTCGCCGCTGCGCTCTGCCGGCGCACTCCAAATGGTTATCTTCATTCTGGTCGCGCTTGGGCCGGCAAGAGCGCAGAGCATTACCGAGCTGCAACGCGGATTTGAACGGCCACCCGATGACGCAAAGATCATGATGCGCTGGTGGTGGTTTGGACCTGCCGTTACCAGGGCGGAACTCGAGCGCGAGATGCGTTTGATGAAAGTAGGCGGAATCGGCGGGTTTGAAGTCCAACCGGTTTACCCCCTCCTGCCGGATGATCCCACCCGCGGCATCAAGAATCTTCCATTTCTTTCCGACGAGTTCATCGACACGCTGCGATTTGTCTCCGTGAAGTCGCGGGAACTTGGCTTGCGAATGGATCTGACCTTGGGCAGCGGCTGGCCGTTTGGCGGGCCATCAGTGCCAGTTAGCGAAGCTGCTGGGATGCTGCGCACTGAACGCATCAAGCTACCGGGCAATTCGAGTCGCATTCCAATTCCCGGCATCACCGCGGGCGAGAAGTTGTTGGCCGTGTTTCTCGCGCGCACCCAGGAACAATCGATTGTCGCCGACAGTCTGCGCGAGCTAACCGACATTCATGACGGCGCCGTGTGGCTGCCGGATAATCTCGAAGGTCCGCACGAGGTCCTCTGCTTCATTTCCAGCCGCACGGGAATGCAGGTCAAGCGTCCGGCGGTGGGCGCCGAAGGTTACGTGCTCAACCATCTCGATCGCGTCGCGACCGAAAATTATCTGAATCACGTTGGCGATCGATTGATGCAGGCGTTCGGGTCCAATCCTCCTCATGCTGTTTTCTGCGACAGCCTGGAAGTTTATAACCAGGATTGGACCAGCGATTTCCTCGAAGAGTTTAAGCGGCGGCGCGGCTATGACCTGAAGCCTTACTTGCCCGCGCTCGTCGCGGACATTGGTCCAAAGACTTTAGAGATTCGTCGCGACTGGGGCAAAACCTTAACCGAGCTTTTGAACGAACGTTTTCTAACGCCGCTACATGATTGGGCCAGGCGCAATCATACGCTGCTGCGGGCGCAAGATTACGGCGTCCCTGCGGCTGCACTCTCGAGCAACGCATATATCGATTTGCCTGAAGGCGAAGGTCCGCAATGGAAAATCCTCCGCGCGTCGCGCTGGGCTTCTTCAGCCAGTCATTTGTATGGACATCAAGTCACATCGTCCGAAACGTGGACCTGGCTGCACTCTCCCGTCTTTCGGGCGACGCCGCTTGATATGAAAGCCGAAGCGGATCTGCACTTCCTCGAAGGCATCAATCAACTGATAGGTCATGGTTGGCCGTACACCGCCGAGGGCGTCGAATATCCTGGTTGGCGTTTCTACGCGTCCGCGGTTTTCAACGAGAAAAACCCGTGGTGGATCGTTATGCCCGACGTGGAGCTTTATCTACAGCGCCTAAGTTATTTACTGCGGCAAGGCCAGCCCGCGAACGACGTCGCCCTTTACCTGCCCAACGACGACGCCTGGGCGCATTTCACGAATGGCAACGCGCACATGATTGAAATTCTGCGCGATAGAGTTGGACCAAACGTGATCCCGGCAATATTGGAAGCGGGATACGACTTTGACTTTTTTGACGATGACGCGTTGACGAAAGTTGGTCGGGTCGAGAAAGGCGAATTGGTGTTGGGTTCGAATCGATATCGTGTCGTCATCCTTCCAGGCGTCGAGCGCATTTCGCTGGATACGCTCCGGAAGCTGGAAGAGTTTGCCCGCAGTGGGGGAATCGTGATCGCAACTCGCCGTCGTCCCGATGTCGCGCCGGGCTTTCAGACAACGAAAGCCGAGGAGACTCAGGTCCGCGAAGTTTCTCAACGTTTGTTCGAGGGCC
>QHXG01000700.1 GCA_003222845.1 Acidobacteriota bacterium
GAAATTTCAATCGGCGCTAACCAGTAAAGACATAAAGATCCAGCCGAAGAAGGCGAATATCGCTGGACTGCAACTAGCCGATGTTTTGGCGTACCCGGTGAAACAAGCCGTTCTATTAGAGAAGGGATTGATTGCAGATCCGGGCGACGTTTTTGGAAAGAAGGTTTACGTAGCAGCACGGACGAAATTCAATTGCCACGAATCGACGGGCGAAGTGGAAGGGTATGGATTTAAGTGTCTATAAATGAAAAAGACTCCTTTCGGAGCCTTCCTCACGCCAGCCCTTACGGGCCGTCCACCTGCGGGAATCCGCATTGGCCTTACTCTACTACGCATTACGCGTTATCCGCAATCAGCCCTCTACGTTATCGATGAGGACATGATGACAGTGTGATGTTGCGGCTTGACTCTGTCTAGCGGAATCTCTATTTACTTTCTCATTCAGGCCCTCGATTGGAGGAACATGATGTACGCATCTTCAACGCGCCGCGTTTTATTGCTTTCGGCCAGACTCATATTCGTTTTCGTGGTACTTGCTGCCGGTCTTGACTCACCAATTCGCGCGCAGGATGCGTCCGCGACGAAGGTTGACGATTACATCAAAGCCGAGATGCAGCGGCAGCATATCCCGGGACTTTCACTTGCGGTGCTCAAAGATGGACAGATCATTTTGGCCAAGGGCTATGGCTTCGCCAACGTTGAGCATCAAGTACCAGTCAAGCCCGAGACTATTTTTCAGTCAGGCTCGATGGGCAAGCAGTTTACCGCCACGGCCGTGATGATGTTGGTCGAAGCGGGTAAGCTCAGTCTCTCCGATCCGATCACCAAATATTTCAGCGACGCCCCGGACAGTTGGAAGATAATTACAGTCAGACATCTGCTGACGCACACGGCGGGCACGACTGACTATCCGCGCGACTTCAATTTCCGTCGCGATTACACCGAAGACGAATTGCTCAAGCGCGCCGAAGCGATTCCGCTCTCCTTTCAGCCCGGTGAAAAGTGGAGCTACAGCAACCTGGGTTACGTTCTGCTCGGGATTCTGATTCACAAAGTGAGCGGACAATTCTACGGCGACTTTTTGCAGGAGCGTGTGTTCCAGCCGCTGGGGATGACTACAGCGCGCATTATCAGCGAAGCTGACATCATACCTAACCGCGCCGCCGGCTATCGTCTGGTCAAAGGTGAACTGAAGAATCAGGACTGGGTCTCGCCTTCACTAAACACGACTGCGGACGGCGCACTCTATTTAACCGTTTACGACATGGCGAAGTGGGACGCGGCGCTCTATACGGAAAAGCTGATCAAGAAATCGAGCCTCGAACAGATGTGGACTCCGGTGAACCTGAACAACGGCAAGACCTACCCGTATGGCTTTGGCTGGTCGTTGAATGAAGTGCGCGGTCATCACATTATCGAACATAGCGGTTCGTGGCAGGGATTCAAATCGTATATCGCCCGTTACGTTGACGATAAGTTGACGGTGGTCGTATTCGTCAACTTGATTCAGGCCAACCAGGGGCGAATCGCTCATGGCGTCGCGGCTATTTACAATCCAGAATTGGCGCCGCTGCCGCCCGTAGCAATCGAAGACAAAGAGCCTCAGGTGACTGCATTGGCGAAAGAGTTAATCGGGAAGGCCGCCGCAGGGGCGCTCGAATCAGGGCCCTTCACAGCCGAAGCGTGGCCGGAGATCTCGCGCAGCGCCGCCGAGGTGGGCGCGTTCCTGAAAACTCTCGGTCCGCTAAGCGGCATCGAGTTGCTCGAAAGAACGGAGCAGGAGGGCAATCGAGTTTATCGCTATCGGCTGAAATACAAAGACACTAATCTGTTTTTCGTGATGACGCTGAATAGGGAAGGCAAGATTGCACGGCTGAATTTGCAACCGGAGTGAAAGCAGTTTTTCAGCCGTCCGTGTTACGAACTTGATTTCTCAAACAACTGTTCGTCCCCAGCGATAAATCGCTGGGCTATTTTCGATAGTCCGCCTCGCGGACTTCATGTGTAGAATCTTCTGAATTTGATGCGCGCTGGCCTTTCGATTAGAAGTTGGTCGCTACGATTCGCTGTCGTGGTCATCGCTACTGCTTTGGTGGTGATTTTTTCCGCCTTTGCCGGTGATGAGCGACCGTCGTCCGCCCGGATCAGCCGCTCGCTGCTGCAAGAGACTGTGGCGATCGTTGATGCAACGCTGATTGATGGCTCCGGGCGTGCGTCCATCAAAGACACTGTTGTTATTGTCAAAGGAGATTCCATTAACGCCGTCGGAAAGCGCTCGCAAATCAAGATTCCCAACGGTGCCAGGATGATCGATGCGCACGGCCTGGTAATAGCGCCGGGATTCATCGACACGCACAACCATTCCGATCGTGGCCTGGACCAGGACGCGTCCGCAACGACGCAGGTTTCGCAGGGCATCACAACTGTCGCGGTCGGCCAGGATGGCGGCTCTGAGTTTCCCATCGCCGAATATCTCAACAAGCTCGACAGCAATCCCGTGGCGCTCAATGTGCTCACGTTCGTCGGCCATGCGAGTTTGCGTTCAAAGGTGATGGGCCAGAATACGAACCGCCCGGCGTCTGCTGCCGAGATCGAGCAGATGAAACAGATGGTCGAACAGGCAATGCGCGAGGGAGCCTTTGGTTTATCGACAGGTCTGGAATATGAAATCGGTAAACCGGCAACAACGGAAGAAGTGATAGCGTTGGCGAGTGTTGCCGGACGTGCGGGCGGCATTTACATCAGCCATATGCGTGACGAAGCGGACAAGACTTTCGAAGCTCTTAATGAACTTATTCGCATTGGACGCGAAGGCCATTTG
>QHXG01000719.1 GCA_003222845.1 Acidobacteriota bacterium
CGCTTTTGTGCCTATAGTTTAAGCGGATTTCATCTAAGACGCCAATACATTTGCGAAATTGGTGGCGGCTATTAGACTTAGTTTCCGGGATGAAGAGTAACTAAAGCGCCCAAGCCGAAGGTTTGTTTCAGGTTGATTGAGATTGGGAATCCTAGTTTGTCGCTCGCTCTCGAGCGCTAAGACCCTTTACATCCACGCCTCAGCCTTTGGAATACAAGATTTCCTTGGCTTCTCTCAAATCTATCTTGGCGCGGTGTCCATGCTCAGCAAGCAAATGCAGCAAGTTAGAGCCATTCAACAGCGTGAGGGGCTTATCCTTCGCAAACTCATAGGCATCTGGCCCATAATCCGCCGTGGTCACGAGAATACCCTTTATCGCCCCTTCATTGTGAACCGTCCCATATAAATCTCTGACGGCTGAGAGTCCCACGGTATTCGTGTACCTCTTTGCTTGGATTACGATCTTGCCTCCCCGGATTGGGTCTGGATCGAATGCAACAGCGTCCACGCCACCATCCCTACTGGCTTGTGTGATCTTAACTTCACCGCCATTCCTGCTAAAAACCTTTTCAAATAGCTCACGAATTAAGTTTTCAAAGTCCTTCCAATCCATGGCCGCGAGATTCATCGAATCATCAAGCGTATCAGCGACATCGTACGCAGATACAAAACGTCTATCCTCTTTATTGAGTCTGAGGATTGGCCTGATTGCCGCTAACTCGCTCAGCTTGCTACTCCCGACTCCCTTGAGCTTCTTGAAACATGCTTTCGGATCGACTTGAGAGAGATTGATTGCTAGAAATTCTTTCTTGAGCGCCTGAATCGACAGAATGCACGGATTGATTTCTTGGCCGGTTCCTTTGTCGATCGATCGGACCCAACCATTCAGGACTACGATATCGATCATATCCACCAGATCGGCAGTAAACAATTCGTATAATGACCGAAGAGAAACTTCATAGAGCAGGCCGTCATACATTTTCCGAAGCGCTGACTCCGTTAGATAACTCTTCACAAGCTCATCTCGTGAAGCGACGTATTTCACGTCCTTGATTCTGGGGAGTGCTTCCAGCGCCGGCATTTGATAGTCAACAACCAAGGTCTTGCTCTCAATAAGGTAGTCAATCTCGAACGACTTGGGAAAAGTATCAGGGTAGACCGAACTGGCAAGGACAGCATCACAGTAATCGATGATTGCTGCGGTTGATTTTTCGAAGTAGGCGTTTCGTCTCCCATCTATCTCTGCATTGTTTGCCGCCTGTCTTTCTAGAAAGATAGCCTCGTCTTTCTTCCAGCGCTGAAGGTTAGCCTCGTACTCCCTGAGTCGCGCCTGGTTTAGCATTCTGATCTCTTTGCAAGAGTGCTCCCACCTTGCATGATCGTCTTCAAAGCTTTTCCGAGATTCTGCCAAGCGCCGCTCTCTACGCGATCGCACGAGGCGGTCAAGCAACCCAAACGACGCGCGATAGCGGGCTTGCGTGAAGTGAGGTTCCATTGGCACAGATTCAGGGACGGGCCTATCAGGCTCCGGCGTAGGAAACTTCGAATGATCTTTTAAGCTTTCCCAGTCAAGCGCTGCGTTACGATCAAGAGCAGACTTTAGCGTCTGACCAATGGCTGACAATGCAAGTGCTGCTTCTTCTCTGCGCTCCTTCGCCTCTTCTCTTCCTTCCTCGAGCTGTTCTCTTCTCGCCAGCCTCTCGTTTGTAATCGCCTCTCTCTCTTGCTGCTTCTGCCAGCGTTCCTCCCAAGCCCGCTGTTGGGCTTGAGCTTTTCTCATCACGACTAGGTTATTACTACCGCGAATATGCCGGTAAGCTCCAAGGCCTTCGTGCGTGATTTCGATTTGATACATTAGCCTTTGGGGCATTTGGTTTTCCTTTAGAAGGTGGAAGGTAATTATATGTTACGGTTTTGAAATTTCGCTAAGGAATGGCGGGATGACTAAAGACTAAGAACATTCGAAGCAAGGAGAGCGTCGAAACGGCGGACGATTAATAAACCTTAGTGAGTGGTTGGCATCTGCTTAAGCAAGCTTTTCATTTCCTGCACGGTTCGCGAGCGGCTGGGATCTGACGCAAGGTTTTTCAATTCGTGCGGATCGCTTAGAGGATCCAGGAGCATTGCGCCGGCTCGGCCTTCGTCCCACTCGACGTAATGCCAACGCTCGGTGCGAACGGATTCGCCGAATTTGCCCTGAAACTGGACCACGGCGAAGGCTGGGTACGTCCAACTTGCTTTCGGGTTGCGAAGTAAAGGAACCAGGCTATGGCCCTCGATACCTTGCGGACGCGGCAGGCCGCAGAGTTCTGTCAACGTCTGATACAGGTCGAGCGATTCAACCGTGCGTTCAGTGACCTGCATCTTCCCGCCGGGCACGTCGATAATCAGAGGCACGCGCGTACCAACTTCATAAAGCGAATACGCCTTGGACCATTTTCCTTTTTCGCCGAGATGATAACCATGATCGCCCCAGAAGACGATGATGGTTTTGTCGCGCAGGTTTAGCTTATCAAGCTCGCCGAGCACGCGCCCTACCTGTGCGTCCACGAAGCTGGTCGACGCATAGTAAGCGCGAATCATCTCGCGAGC
>QHXG01000688.1 GCA_003222845.1 Acidobacteriota bacterium
TAGAGTTGGCAATTGTGTTTCCCTGCAATTTGATAACGGTCCCTACAGAGACGGACCGGCATGCATCGCGACGGACGTTACGGCCCCTGTCGAAGCCTGTCGCCCCCATTTGCGAAGCAGAATAATTATAACAAACAGTTACCCACATTGCATCGGCGAGACACACGTCGCGAATGATGGTCTCTCACAGCGAATCATATGATTGACAAATGTTATCCATCATCATACCCTTTGTGATATGAAAACTATTGCGATAACCATTGACGAGCCAACTCTCAAGCGGATTGACCGCTTGGCAACAGACGCTCAATTGCCTTTCAAGAATCGGTCTGATGTGATTCGCAGGGCGGTTGAGCAGTTCGTAAAGCGGTTAGAGCGTGAAGCCGAAGAGGAACGAGAAACCAAAATATTTCGGCGGCATAAGTCTCGATTGAATCGTCAAGCCGTAGCTTTAATAAAGGAGCAAGCCCGCCAGTGAACCGCGGCGAGATTTACCGCACCCAGGAAAAGATTCCGGAGCGAGGGCACAAACCGGGATTCTATGTGGTCGTTTCTCGCAATTTCATCGCAGGGAACGACGATGTTTCAACCGTTATCTGCGCGCCTGTTTACAGCGAGATTCTGGGCTTGCAGAGTGAAGTCGTACTGGGCACTGAAGATGGCCTGCCGCGTGACAGTTCGATTAGATGCGACTTCCTGACCTTGATGTTCAAACGCAAGTTGACTCACTTTGTCGGGACGCTGACGGTTGCGAAGGTGAAAGAACTCGATCATGCGCTTCAATATGCGCTGGAATTGATACATTGAGTGCCAAGAAGCAAATGACTTGCCTGCTTTGTAAAAATAAGAAGATGACACGAGGCACAACGGTGCTGCCAATTGAGTGCGGCAAAGCGGTCTTGCTCGTCACCGACATTCCGGCGCGGATTTGCGCGAACTGCGGCGAACCTTACATCGACGAAAAGACGGCCAAGGAAGTCGAGGCATTGGCCAACGAAGAATTGAACGGCCTCATCAGTTTCAAAAAGCGCCGCAACGGACGCACTTTGGTAGTGACAGAGTTCGCGGCTTAGGTGCTCTCGCCTTCCACCCTTCAAATTCGCAATTCAAAATTCGAGATCCGCAATTCGTGACGGGATGCGCGCGGAGATGTCAGGTTTGGTTGGGCCTTTAGGTCTTCAATTTCGTCATTTGTCTCTTAATGAACGTGAGGTCCCTACCGCGTGAACAGGCTGCCTCAAAATTACTTATGAGCAATGCATGCAGATTGTCGTAAGAGATCGAGGGGCGTTTACCAGATTCGCGATACACTACATTCTTTCCGCTTCCGTTCTTCCCAATAAAGATATTTACATCTGGAAAAAATCCGTTCTTACTTTGTATTTCGCCCAGAAGCCGTCTATCTCAACACTCTTGATGTGATACATTGAGGTTCCCTCCCCGCAAAGTTTGCATAAGAGCAATCATTGAGTCGTGCCTTTTATCAAGGCTTCCTTCCAACGCATCGCTAATTTAGTCCGCGCAGCGGACGACTGACAATAGCCCACCAGTAAGAGCCGTAAATCGTGAATCGTAAATCGTAAATAGAAAAATCACCGATACACTTCCCGACGATGTCTCACGCGATTCACGCGAACTATTTCAGCGGCGTCATCAATCTCGTAAACGATTCGATAGTCACCTACTCGAATTCGCCAATCGTTGTCTGAGCCAGCCAGTTTTCGGCAACCCGAAGGACGAGGATTCTTCGCTAGCGCTTGAAGTGCGACGATTATTCGATTGTGGAGCCTTGATGGGAGGTCCTTGAGGTCTTTCTCCGCAGCGCGTTCGAGGAAGACGCGGTACATAATTATTTGCCGTTGCGTTTCGTAAGGTATTCTTCAAGCGGACGGTAGTTCAGCTTCTTTTTTCGAGCGCGCTTCAGCCATGCAACATCCTCGGCATCTTCGGCTCGTTCTAAAAGTTCCTCGTAATCTTTGATGGGAACAATGACAGCCACAGGTTTGCCATTGCGCGTAACGATCTCTGGTTCGCGATTAGTCCCACTCATGTGTTCAGACTAAACAGTGTGCCCAATGGATGCAACCTCAAGGCGAAGTTCTCGCAGTGCGGTCGGTCCATCAACGGCGGATAATTCTCCCCGCTCAAAGGAGTCGATGCGATCCTCGGATTCAATAGCCCACTTAGCTTCTGCTTCCTTGATT
>QHXG01000689.1 GCA_003222845.1 Acidobacteriota bacterium
GACGCGTCATCCTGCTCCAATTCGGACGTCTCATTAATGAATGAAACCAGATCGGTGGGTCGCAACTTGACGCGCCAACTAATGTGCTCGGAGAACTGAGAAGGCGCCGCGCTCAGTGTGCCCCACAATGTTTCGTCTTCAGCGAAAGTTTCACATCGTTTATTACTATCTTCCCGCAGGAGCTTGAGTGCCTGGGCTGTCTGCGAAATTACACCTCGCGACGAACCCGCAAACCGAATCAGCAAAGCGCCCTCGCTTCGTTTCGCGTCGATCTTCATCTCGCTTGCCAGACGTTCAGAAACGATTTCCACGGCAACCGGGAAAAACTGAGTCGCAATTCTACGACCCGCCACAATTAATGAGCCGACCGGGCCGCAGGCTACCACGGTCCGCGTCTCCTCAGGCAAAGGCCGCAATTTGAAAGTCAATTCGGTAATCAATCCCAACGTTCCCAGACTGCCAGTATACAGTTTGCAGAGATCGTAACCGGCTACATTCTTAACTACATTGCCTCCGGCTTTGATCTGACGCCCGTCAGCGAGCACGGCGCGCAGGCCAATGACAAATGATCGCGGCAAACCGAAGCCAAGAGTCTGCGGCCCGCCTAATCCGCTGGCGATCACGCCTCCGAGCGTAGCGCGTCCATCGTCCGGTGGATCGATCGGCAACCATTGGCCTGTTTGCGCGAGATGCTTTTGGAAATCAACCAGGGTGACTCCGGCTTCAGCAGTCGCCACGAGATCGGCTGGCTCGTGCCTGACGATGGTCTTCATTCGGCGCGCAGTGAGAACGAGATCGGCGCGCGTCTGATTGCCCACATCCAACCAAGTGCCGCCGCCTGCAGGTACTACAGCCAGATTTTCGCGTGCCGCGAACTGCATTACTTCGCTGGCTTGTTCACCAGAAGCAGGCGCCACTTCAAGCGTGCGCTCGGCGCTGAGATGATTGCCAAATGCAACTGATGAATTCGAGTCGGAGAGTCTCCGGACACCCTCCGTCCCAACCAGAAGCGATAGTTCGCGCTTGATCCGCGCGTCATTGATTCTCGTGGCAGATAGAGATTGCCGGTACGCAGTGCTGTTGCGCGAAGAAGCCGTTATCACTGCGCGGGTGGCGTCGCCACCCGAATGCGCCAAAAGGCTCTGCCCTCTCGACGAGCCTCCAAGAGTCTGGTTCATCGGGGCTGCGCCGGGACGCGAAAACCCGGTCGCTACCGCTCGCGGTGCTGACACGCTCCGCGTTGCGACGGCGCGCGCTTCACCACAACCGCGCGGCGTGGGTATGATCTTGCCCGGATTACACAAGCCGTCAGGATCGAAGGCGGCCCGCACTTGCAACATCGCCCTCATATCGTCATCCGAAAAGATGAGCGGTAGGTAACCGCTCTTATCAAGACCCACGCCATGTTCGCCCGTAATTGAGCCACCAGCGCGGACACATGTCTCCATGATTTCTCGTCCGGCTTGTCGCACGCGTTCCAAATCATCACCGCGACGAAGATCGAAACAGATTAGTGGATGTAGATTTCCATCGCCCGCATGAAATACATTTGCCAGTTGTAGATTGTATCGCGCGCTGATCCGATAAGTTTCGGCCAGGACTTCCGGCAGACGCGAGCGCGGCACAACCGCGTCCTGAATCATCACATCGGGCAGCAAACGCCCCACCGCGCCGAACGCGCCTTTGCGCGCCGCCCACAATTTCTTTCGTTCGTTTTCGTCAGTGGCGCTGCGCACAGATCGCGCGCCATGCTCTTTCAAGATCGCTGCCGCCTTTTCGGCCTCGTCATCGATGCCAGCGTCGATGCCATCCAACTCAACCAACAGGACGGCCTGCGCATCAACCGGTAATCCGGCCGCGAATACACTGGCTTCGACGGCGCGAATGATCGCGTTGTCCATCATTTCCAGCGCGGCCGGCAACATACCGGCGGCAATAATTGCAGATACGGCGCGGCTCGCGTCGTCAACGTCCGTGAAGTCCGCTAGCAGCGTGCGCACCGCCGGTGGAATGGGCTTGAGCTTCACAGTTGCTTCGGTGGCGATCCCGAATGTGCCTTCCGAACCAACAAAAACTCCGAGCAGATCATAACCGGGAGAGTCGACGTCGAGATCCACAATTGAGCCGTCGGACAAAACTACGCGCGCACCGACTACATGATCAGTCGTCGTTCCATATTTCAAGCAATGAATGCCGCCGGCGTTTTCCGCGATGTTGCCGCCAATTGTGCATGCCGGCTGGCTGGAAGGATCGGGCGCGTAGTAAAGGCCATAAGGCGCCACGGCGCGTGAAAGCTGAGCGTTCACCAAGCCAGTTTGGACCACGGCGAGACGGTTCTCCGTGTCGATTCTCAGAAGTCTGCGCATGCGCGCCAGTTCAATCACGACGCCACGATTGATTGCCAGCGCGCCGCCCGAAAGTCCGGTGCCCGCTCCGCGCGGCGCAAAGCTGACACCTTCGTCTGAGAGCACTTCAAGGACTTCTGAGGTTTCTTCGGTTGAGTTCGGAAAGACCACTGCTCGAGGCGGATGCTTGTGCTGGGGCAAACCATCGCACTCATAAACGAGTAGCTCTGCAGATTCTGACAGTACGTTTTCTTCGCCGACAATTTCGCGCAATTCTTCGATGAGTGCGTCTTGCGTCTCAACTTGTTGTGTGTTTACTGCCATCCCGATCCTATCGGAGCGAATAAACGTGATGATACACTACGCGCGCTTTGTTACAGTACC
>QHXG01000690.1 GCA_003222845.1 Acidobacteriota bacterium
AGACTACCGGTGTATTCTACCGCCAGTTTCTTGTTTCTTAACCCTCCGAGTTTCTTTTCAATCTCGAGCCGGTCCTTGGCAGTGGCGATCACGTTGCCCTCGACAACCTTCAACTCGTCATCCAGCTCCGTGAAGTCGATGATGACCCATTGATCCGGGTAAGCGCGTTGAATCTGCTCCAAATTCATACTCACTCTCCCTACTAAGCTGAGAATAACGCGTTACTCACTTCAAGCAAAGCGTCAGACTGCTCAATACAAATTCCCTTCACGCTTGCGACCCGTATAGTCAACGTACACAACTTTCAATTCCGTGTAGAAGTCGAGGGCTGTCGATCCTTGTTCGCGGTCGCCGATGCCGGTTCCTTTAATGCCGCCGAAGGGAATGTGCGCTTCGCCACCGGTGGTCGGCGAATTGATATGCGTCATGCCCGTCTCGATCTCATCAACGAAACGGAAGATGCGCGCGGCGTCATTTGTGAAAATTGAAGAGGACAAACCGAACTCGGTATCGTTTGCAACTTGCATCGCTTCATCAAAATCGTTTACTCGCATGACGGAAAGCACCGGCCCAAAGATTTCTTCGCGAGCTATACGCATGTCCGGCGTGACCCGATCGAAAACAGTTGGTTTGACGAAGTAACCCTTGTCTAAGCCATCGCCGGTTGCGCGTTCGCCGCCGCAAACCAACCTCGCGCCGTCTTCGCGGCCAATATTCAAATATTCGAGTACGGTTGTGAATTGATTTTCATCAACGCTCGGGCCCATTTCCGTTTGGGGATCAATGCCGTCACCGATCCGCATCGACTGGGCGCGTTTCGCAATTCGATCGACAAACTCGTCTGCGATTTTGTTGACGACGACTGCGCGGCTAGTCGCGGTGCAACGTTGGCCAGACGATCCGAACGCGCCTTGCGCGGTTGATTCAACTGACAACTCCATGTCGGCATCTTCCATGATCACGACCGGATTTTTGCCGCCCATCTCGCACTGGCACTTTGCGCCGCGTCGCGAGACTTGTTCGTAAAGACGTATGCCGACCGGATTCGAGCCGGTGAACGAAACTGCTTTCACCGCTGGATGGTTGATAATTTCGTCGCCCGCATCCGAGCCTGAGCCGAGAATCAGATTCAAAACTCCGTGCGGTATTCCCGCTGCTTCAAAGATCTCAACAATCCGGGTGGCGGTTCCCGGCGTCAATGTTGCGGGTTTGAAAACGACAGTGTTACCTGCAACCAATGCCGGCGCGATCTTCCAAACCGGAATTGCCACGGGAAAATTCCAGGGCGTCACGCACGCGACTACGCCGAGCGGCTGCTTAATCGTGTAAGCAAAGTTTGCCGGCAGTTCAGACAATATCGTCTCACCGTTCATGCGCCGTGATTCGCCGGCGCAGAATTCAGCGACATTGATCGAGCGCTGCAATTCGCCGCGCGACTCGCCGATCGTTTTGCCTTCTTCGTGCGTCAAAGTCTGCGCCAGTTCTTCATTCGCCTCTTCCATCAACCGGGCAGCTTTCGCCACAATCTTTCCGCGCGCGGGCGCGGGCGTCGCACGCCAGCCGCGAAAGGCTTCAGCAGCCGCCTCGACTGCCGCGCGTGCTTCTTCGCGCGTCGCCTGCCGGGCAGTGCCAATTATGTCTTCGGTATTTGCCGGATTAATGTTGTTGACAGTCTTCGATGAAGCGGATTCAATCCACTTTCCGCCGATAAAATTTCGATACGTTTCCATAGGCTTCGTTACTTGGAATGACGACCGGACATGAATCTATGATTGATTTAACGACCTTGTGATTGCAGCCACTCATCGAATGCGAGGATCGCTTGCAGTTCGCCTTCTTCCCGAAGCTGCGAGAGGAATTTAGTAAGGATGGGGCCGCTCAAGATGGGCAACGCCCGGCTTTCGGTTGCCGGCACATACTCGTCTTGATCGAGCAAATAAATCTTGAGTTCCTTGCCATCGTAGATCCAGACTTCTGGTACGCCGAGTCCGGCGTAGATCCCGAACTTCGAAATTGAGTGACGAGTGATATCGACCTCAACGGTCACGTCTGGTGGTGGATCCTTTTCAAAATCCAAATCGATGCGATTGCCGAGCGCTTCGGCGGTCTGGACGTAGAAACATGCGTCGGGCTCAGTGCCCTTGCGCTTTTTCTTCTTCCGCATCGTGGATGAACCGAAGAACCGTATGTTGATCCGTAAGCGAAAACGGATCTGGCCTACCAAACTCTCGATAAATCTGGAGTAGTATTCATGCTTTGGCCCAGTGGTCATGATTTGTAAGGTTCCATCGTCATAACTAATGCGCAGCCAGCTAGCCTCGCCCACCTGCTCGATCAGGTCTTCATACTCTTCCCACGAAACGTTTTCCCGAATCAGAAACGAGTCAGCCGGCAGTTGAGAAATGATTTCGGCGTAATTTATGGCTTCGGCAATCATGGTTGTGCTCAGAGTTGTCGATCAGCTAATACCCTGATTCTAACCGTTAGCTCAGGGTTCATCAACGGTGGCCCCAGAGTCCTGAGTTTGGCCGCGTTTCCGGCCAAACATGAAGCGACGGCCAATAATCATTTTCAAGATCAGGTGATCTGTGCTGCGTGTCATTCCGATGCCTACCCCAAAGTTGAACTCCCACTTCGGCGAGACATTGAGGTCGATGGCGGGAAAGATTTGATGCTGCTGTTCGCGCTTGGGGTCAAAACCGCTCAGCGGTCCGAGCGCTCCGTAATACTCGATGCCGCCATCGATCTTTTTCGTGATCGAGTAGGCGACTTTGAAATTGGGC
>QHXG01000722.1 GCA_003222845.1 Acidobacteriota bacterium
TGTGGCGAGTCCGCTGCCAAGCCCTCAAGCAACCGCACAGAAGTCGCCCGCTCCGCTGGGCAAGCACTGTGGCGACAGTCCGCCGGCGAATCCTGCAAACTGCAAACTCAATATCGATCAACCATTCAGCCCAGGTTGTAATGTGCCCTTCAGCGGCGCCCAGAGTCACGATATTGACCTGCATTGTCCGAACGAAGGATGTGCGAAAAACGACAACGACAAAGCGCAAAACAAGGTCAAGAACAATCTGTGCGCTTCCGGAACTCCGATTCAAATCAGCGAAACTTCGATCGACAAACTACAGGCCGCTGTCGATCAGTTGGTCCAGCAGGGTAATTTCAGTTACGGCGACAAAGCGCCACAGCCGTCGGATCGGGCAAAGTTGCAGGGACTTTCTACCGTTGATGTAAATGGCAACCCGGTTACTTTGGGCGAGGGCAACCTGGTCACGCTCGAGGCATTTGTGTTAGACGCAAAGCACGACGACACCTACGTGCTTGGATCCGGTCCGGAGGGCTTCAAAGGCGAGGGCGTCAACTGTAACAACTCTCTCTTTGACTGGAATGATATTCACATTGCGTTGGGTCAGACGGCTGCGGCTGAAGAATGTTCCAGTGTGACAGCAGAAATCATCCCCCACTTCCGGCCCCCGTTGTGGGATCGATTCGATACGAACGAGTGCACCTCGCCGCATGTGACCAACCCGCTTCCGGTCAGAGGGCAACGGGTGCGAATCACCGGACAGCTTTTCTTCGATGGCAGTCACACGCCAGGTTCGTGCGGCGGGCCCATGGGACCACACGCTTTTCCGCGTCGCGCCGTCTGGGAAATCCACCCGGTGTACGCCATCGAAGTTTTCGATGCCGCCAAAAACAAATTTGTCACGCTGGAAGAGTGGGCCCAGGGCAAGTGAAGATCAGGCTTGAGAGGCTATTGGCAGAAGCGTTCAGTGTGGTGTAAGCGACGCGAAGTAGGCGAAGCTTTTGCTTGCTCTGGCAAAAGAGATGTTCCTTAGAGATCTAGGATTTACCGGGAATGACGTGAGCCGGATTGCGACGGCCGCTTTCTTCGATCTGAAAGTCTCACGGGTCGAATACTTGTCCGCGTTCGGGGTCCAATAGCACAAACTTCCGTTTGGTTCGTCACTGCGGGCCGAAGCGCTGCCGATATTCACCCGAAGTTATGAACGCCTTGACCATCTCTGCATTGACAAAGTTGCCGTTGAATTGATTCAGCTTCGTCAGCCAGAAATCATAGCCGGTGTAATCGGTGTCCTGCGGGTCATTGGGATTGCGGCGCAGGTAACCAAAGAATTGCATCAACACAAAAGCGCGATTGAATTCCTGGCTATTCAAGATCGAGTTCTCAGACACGTCACGCAGAGCACGTGCACGCGCCGCCACATCCGCCGTCGTCGTGGCCGAACCGAACTCATTGATGGCCGCCTGGCGATCACTTACTGAAGGTGTCACGCCCGCATTCATGAAGAGCTTGTCGACAAACTGCGCCGGCGTCATCGAGGTCGGAAACACCGACAAGAATCGCGAGCGCTGAACGAATTTCGCGGTAAAGTTCTGCTTGTTGTTTTCCAGCGCCTGCTCCCAACCAGTCTGGCCAACAACTACGCCTTGTCCAATCCTCTGCGTGTCCGGCATGAATTCGCTGTAGCGGACAACCGGCACAGCGACCTGATGCGCGCCGCCAAAAGTTGAAGAGCCATTGGCGTCGCCATAAGCAGCTTTGTAGATTCGCTCGACCAGATAACCTGTCTGTTGAAATTCAATCGACAGGAAGTAAGCCGCCGAGACGTTGATCCTTTTCACTTGAATGCATGCTTGATCAGCGCCGCACGAAGTAATCTCGTTGGTCCAGAAAGCGAGACCGCCCGAGTCAGGCACCCGGCTGAGGAAGTCAGCGTAATGCTGCGTGACGAAGTTGGCTGGGTCGTCTATTGGATTCGTCGTTGGCGGCGAGGTGTCTCTGTCATTGATCGTGATCGCAATCGAACTCGGATCGCCGAGCGTAATGCCTCCAGTCGGATTCAACAAAACGACGTAGAAAGTCTGCTTGCCTTCGACGAGGTCTTCGTTTGTGAGCAGAATAGTGGAGGTCTTGCTCGTCTCGCCGGCGGCAAAGCTGAGTGTGCCGGAGGCTATCGTGTATTTTTTCTTTTGCGTCGCCGTGCCATCAACAGTCTGATAATCGACTGTGGCAGCGGTTGACACATCGCCCGCTCGGTTCACGGTGATGGAAACAGTGCCGGTGCCCGAGGCATCCGGCGTGCTGCTCATTAGCCTGGCAGCGCTGCCGCAAGGACCGCCGCCCTCACCGACAGTGCACTTGGGATTTTCGAAGTGGCAATACGGCGGCGTAGTCCCGGACATCGCGACCTTCGTGCATGCAGAAAACTCCGAAGTATCGCCCATCGCATCGGTCGCGGTCGCCGTGAAGTACTGTCCTAGCAAGAAGCTAGGCGTCGCGAAATCGAAGCTCGCCTCGCAAGTAGCATCCGGCGTCACCACTATTGAGCCGAGATAATCCTTGCCCTCGCCGTAGCCAGAAGCGTGGCAGACGTTACTTTCATAAAACTCGATCTTGCAAGGGGAGTTTCGCGCGCAATCTTGTCTACCATGACAGGTTGTCGTGCCGTTGGCATTATTGGTGCAGTATTCGATCACCGGTTTGTTTGGTCCAGGCGCGCCGGGGCAGTTCGGGAATCGGCGGCCAGCAGGATTCCCCCAGGGCGATTGCCTCGCAACCGTTATCGTGAAAGGAATTTTGCGACACTGTATCGTCGATTACGTGCACCTCTACGCCACCTTGAGCGTTATCGTGGACCTCGCAGTAGGCGATGGTGCCTTGGCTCCCGATAATATTGATTCCCGATCCAGGGGAATGCGCAATTTGCAACCCGTACACCTTTATGCCGTCCCCGTTCAGGGTCAACGGGCCAGCCTTC
>QHXG01000724.1 GCA_003222845.1 Acidobacteriota bacterium
CCTTCTCAAGTTTGAAGTTGCGATTTCTCGCCGGCAGGTTGGTTGCTCCGGTTGCTGACACGCCGTCCGCGATTGAAAGTTCCAACGATCGCTCAAGTGGGCCCAATCACGTTACTTGAACACGAATTCCCTGCTCCAGACAATTCGCGTCCTTCCATCATTGATTTTCACCAGGTCCAACTTGTCCATTACACAACGATAATCCAAGGCCAGCGCTTTGGCTGCCGACAACGCTTGAGCATATCGCTCTGCATCTTTATCAAAGGCGCCCAGCGTAAGATGCGGGACAAATTTTATGTCGCTATTTTTGTAGTCAGCTAAGATACCGGTATAGATTCGATTGTGGAGACGGATAATTTCCGAGCTGCCTTCCCGAACCAGCAAGAACAAACAATCGTCCCATGATCTTTGCAATCCTTGTAAGCGAATGGGAAACGGTCTGCAATCGCTCAAGACGTTCTCCAGATGGGAGACCAGACTGTTCCCGTCAATAGAGTCCCGCACCGGAAACATTACGGTGATATGCGGATCGATCAAACCAAACTGCGGATCGTACTTCTGTCTCAATCGATCGATAAGCCGAGTTTCAAGTTTTGGATAATGAACGAGTGCGTAAATCATTCTTGGAATATTCTCAACGTGTCAGTACCGCGAGCGGTAGCGACCGGATCATAGAGACTACTTGGAGAAGCACAAGGAACATCGTGTCGGCCTTATCGGGCGTGCCAGGAGCGCGTCGCTACTGCTCCGGGTTCTGCAACGGCAGACGCAGTTCGAATCTCGCGCCGCTACCATTCTGCGATGGCGCCAGCTGCGCCGAGCCGCCAGCTTCTTCCATTCGCTTCCGCACGATTGCGAGCCCCAGGCCCGTGCCGCGCTGTCGAGTGGTAAAGAACGGTTCCCAAATCTTTGCCGCCAACTCACGCGGAATGCCTGGTCCGCTGTCAGTGACCGCAAAGACTATTTCAGCGCCGTCGGCCAACGATTCAATCATCACGCAACCGCCGGCGGGCGTAGACTGGAGCGCATTCAAGAGCAGATTGGAAAGCGCATCCCGAACTGCCGCGCTTTGCACGCCATCCAAATCTGCGTTTGTGTTCGCGCGACATTGCAGCGTGATTTTGCGTTCCTCAGCATCAGCGCGAAAGAGGTTGCTCACGCTGCGCAATAGCTCATCCGCACGGCTGGGCGGAGCCGCCGGAGGTCTCTTGCTCGCGAAGCTGAGGAGCTGCGTTACGCTCTTGCTCAAGCGATCAGTTTCCGAAACGATCAGACTAAGGTCACGAGCATGCTGATTCTTGAGCCCTTCGTCTTCGCTCATCACCTGCGCAATAGACTTAATTGCGGAAAGCGGATTCTTCACTTCGTGCGCTACGGTAGCGGCCATCTGTCCGAGTGCGGCCAGCCGCTCGCCTTCCGCGACTTTTCTTTCAAGCCGCACGTTCTCTTCGATCAAGCGAAAATCTTCAATCGCGATTGCCACTTGTCCGGCGAGTACTTCCAACACTGCGCGCACATCAGAGGTAAGTGCGTTCGGCGAGCCCTCAATCAGCATCAGGCCCAGGTTTCGATCTTCGCGGCGTAGAGCGTAACCGATATCATATCCATGCTCGCGCAAGTCCACGTCGTTTTCATAAATCGCTGCCCCCGCGGTTTGTGACTTTGCCAGGAGTATCCTCTCATCGCTTCTCCTCAAGGGTCGCTTCTCATCTTCGTTTGATTGGACCAGAATTCGTATCCGGCTGAGCGACAACGCGTGAGCTGTTTGGGATTCAATGAAACTCAGGAGTTCAGGGAGTTTGCGAAACTGCCCTACGTGCGAGCCCACCTGGGCGACGACTTCTCGGTAGAGGGCGGTCTCGCGCTCGAACAAGACGCGAAAACGTTTTTCGAGCCACGAACGCAACGGAGCCGCCAGCAGAGTTAAAGCCAGAATCAAGATCGCTTCCACGACGCCGGCGCGCAGTCCATATCGCGCGTTGGCCCACTCTCCAATGCGCCGAATTCCGAAAAGATAAACCGCGAGCACAACCGCAGCGAACGTCGCGACGATCAAACTCTCTTTGATTATCAGCTCTAAATATCGGTAGCGATAGATGTAATAAGCCAGCAGCGCAGACGGTAAAAGCGACCCAAGGTTGGCGAACGTCTGGAGATAGAGACCAACGACAGTTCCCTTGCCCAAACCAAATCCCAACGAGCCCAGGATCAAAACGGCGATCGCAATGAACGAAAACGCGAGCGTGCGCAGGATTCGCCGCTCGCTGGGCGAGAGCGCGCGTTTCGCAACCAACAATTCCGTAATAGCCACCACGGCCAGCGTATAAGCCACCCAAAGCGCGAACGGCAGCACAAACACAGACAGCTTCGCGATCATCGGCTGGTAATTTCCCGACCAGATACGAGGCACCGCGAAGAAGAGAAAGAGGCAGGGAATATACGACAGATAAATTCTTATTCGTTCAGTCTGAGTAAGCCCCCGCGAGTGTGCGTTGGCCCAAAGATGCAGGTGAACGTGTAGCAGCAGAGAGTAACAAACCGTAATGCTAATAACGGCAATCGCGTTTGCCGCGCGCAGAAGATTGACCCAGCGCGAGATTTCCAGACCGAGCAAACCGTGAATGGTGATGAGGAGATTGCTCGCGTGCCAGCCAACCATGCACAGTCCCAGGGCCAGCAGCAACCGCTGAATCGGC
>QHXG01000197.1 GCA_003222845.1 Acidobacteriota bacterium
ATCTGGCCGAAGTCACGATGTCGATCATGCAAAAACAGAAGGCGCGCGATCGCGCGGCCGGCTATGCGCGTGACTTTGTGCCGCTGATGAAGCAGATTTTGCCCGCATGCGTCGAGCGGGACATTAAGGTTATCGCAAATGCCGGCGGCGTGAACGTTGAAGGTTGCGCCGGAGCCGTGCGGGAAACCGCGCGCGACTTGGGACTGCAGGGTAAATTGAAGATTGGGATCGTTACCGGCGATGACATTCTTGATCGGATCGACGATCTTCTGGGCCGCGGAATTAAATTACGGAATATGGATACGGATGAACCGTTGGTGACGGTGCGGAATCGAATTCAGAGCGCGAATGCTTATCTTGGGGCGCAGCCTATTGTCGAAGCTCTGGATGGGGGATCACAAATCGTGATCACGGGACGCGCTACGGACACTGGCTTGACACTCGCCCCGATGATTCACGAATTCGGCTGGGCTGCGGATGATTGGGATAAACTGGCGGCCGGGACGATTGCCGGGCACATTATCGAATGCGGGGCACAATGTTCGGGTGGAATCTGTCAGTACGAATGGAAGACTATCCCCGATCTCGCGAACGTTGGTTTCCCAATCGCCGAAGCTTCATCGGATGGAATATTCGTTATTACGAAACACGAAGCGACCGGTGGCCGGGTTAACGTGCCTTCGATTAAGGAGCAATTGGTTTACGAGATGGGCGATCCCCGCCAATACATCACGCCCGATTGCATAGCCGATTTCACGACGATTCAATTGGCGGATGATGGCGCCGATCGTGTGCGTGTGTTCGGGATCAAAGGTCGCGCGGCGACTGACTCTTTGAAAGTCTCGATTAGTTACTCAGCGGGCTACAAAGCGGTCGGCACCCTGGTCTACGCCTGGCCCGACGCGTATGAAAAGGCGAAAGCTGCTGACGGAATTCTGCGCGCGCGACTTGATCGGCTCAGTCTTCAGTTCGATCAGATTATGACGGAATACGTCGGCGCGAATGCTACGCATGGTCCGTTGGCCGGCGAGCCATCGTCCGATCTCGCGGAAGTGCAATTGCGTGTGGGTGTGCGCGGGAGTGATCGCACACCGATCGAAAGATTCACCAAGGAAATAGCGCCGCTGATACTTACTGGGCCCCCGGCAGTAACCGGATTCGCCGGTGGGCGTCCGAAAGTTGAAGAGATCGTTGCCTACTGGCCGGCGCTGATTCCGAAGAGTGAGATAACACCCCACGTTGAGATTATGGAAGTTTAGCTTAACCGCGAAGATTTCTATTCAGAATCTCTGCATAAGTATGAAGATCCAACTCACGAAGCTTGCGCATGCGCGGTCCGGCGACAAGGGCGATACCGCGAATATTGGACTAATCGCTTTGCGCGATGACTTCTATCCGCTGCTCGTACGAAAGGTGACCGCGGCGCGCGTCAAAGAACATTTCAAAGGCATTTGCAAAGGTGAAGTGGAACGATTCGAATTACCGAATCTCAGCGCGCTGAACTTCTTGTTACACGAAAGCCTCGGCGGCGGCGGTACGCTTTCGCTGATGACTGACGCGCAGGGTAAAACTTTTTCGACGGCGCTGTTGCGGATGGAAATCGAAGTCGATGAAGAAGAAGCGAAGCGGTTGCGATTGGATCATTAAGTGCGGGAGAGCTTTGGTCCTCCGCGCTGAGGCGTGAAAAAAGGAACGATGGAATCTAAAGAATCAGTTCTTTATGAAGTTCGCGATGCAATCGCGCGCATCACGCTGAACCGTCCCGAGAAGCGTAACGCGCTAAATGCTGAAATCATCGAGGCGCTGAAGGTCGCACTCCGTCGCGCCAACCATGATCAGGGTGTGTGCGCGGTGATTCTCATCGGAGCCGGATCGGATTTTTGTTCCGGCGCGGACCTTCAAACCCTGCAGAAGATCTCGTCCGCCTCAGTTTCTGATAACCTCGAAGATGTGCGTTCTTTGATGGAGGTCTTCTCGTTGATTCGTCAGCTTCACGTGCCAGTCATTGCTGCGGTGCGCGGCCGGGCACTCGCCGGGGGGTGCGGACTCGCGACCGCCTGCGATCTGGTCTTGGCGGAGCGTTCCGCTCGGTTCGGTTATCCGGAAGTCAAAATTGGCTTCGTACCCGCAATGGTCGCTGCTATCCTGCGGCGCAACGTTTCGGAGAAGAAAGCCTTTGAACTGCTGACACTTGGCGCCGAGATCGGAGCAGAAGAAGCTTTAGAGTTTGGTTTGGTCAATTGGGTCTTTGACGACCGGGCATTCGCCGATGAAGTCGAGGCCTTCGTGCGACGATTCCAGAAATTAAGCCGGTCAGCAGTGAGCTTGTTGAAAAGACTTCTTTATCAAATCGACGGAATGGATTTCGAAGACGCATTGCAGTGCGGATCCGATACGAATGTAATTGCTCGAATGACGGAAGATTGCCAGAAGGGGATTGAACGCTTCTTAACTAGAGAGTGATTAATTCCACAAGGTTTGGTGAGGAGAAGAGTCTGCTATTCCCGAGGTCGCACGTTTTCTCGTAGGAACCTTACGATGTCTTGTGTCGATGTGCCCGGAAGAAAAATCTCGGCGACGCCTTGCTCTTTCAATTTCGGAATGTCTTCTTGAGGGACAATACCTCCCAGGACCACGAGACAATCGTTCATCCCCTGTTCACGCAAGAGTGAGACGATGCGCGGGCAAAGTGTGTTATGCGCGCCGCTGAGAATTGATACTCCGACCGCGTCAACATCCTCTTGCAATGCCGCCGCGGCGATCATTTCGGGCGTTTGACGCAGCCCCGTGTATATGACTTCCATGCCTGCGTCACGCAACGCGCGCGCAATCACTTTGGCGCCGCGATCATGGCCATCTAGACCTGGCTTGGCAACTAAAACTCGAATTCTACCTCGGTCCATTTCACCTTCACGAATGTATTTCCAGTTGAGATCATCGAGTTATTAAATTGCCGGCTCCTCATAAACGCCGTAGACGTCGCGAAGGGCTGAGCAAATCTCACCGAGCGTCGCGTAAGCGCGGACCGCTTCGATGGTCGCCGACATTGTGTTCTCTGCATGCTCGGCAGCTTTTCTCAAATTATCAAGGGCTTTTACAACTGAGCCGTTGTCCCTTCGGGCCTTCGTTTGCTCAAGACGCTCAATCTGATGACTTCGGACTGATTCGTCAATAACTAGAGTTGGGACTTCCTGAGGTTCGTCCTGCATGGCGTACTTATTCACGCCAACGATCGTCTGATCACCGCGCTCCAAGGCCTTCTGATACTGATAGGCTGACTCTTGAATCTCACGTTGCGGAAAGCCTTTTTCGACTGCTTCTACCATGCCTCCCATCGCGTCAATCCGATCGAAGTAAGCGCGCGCGCCATCTTCCATCTTCTGCGTCAAAGCTTCTATGAAGTAGGAACCACCGAGAGGATCGACGGCGTTTGCGACGCCGGTCTCTTCGGCGATTATCTGTTGAGTTCTCAAAGCGATCAGCGCGGCTTTGTCTGTCGGTAACGCCAACGCCTCGTCATACGCGTCAGTATGCAGTGACTGCGTGCCTCCTAAGACACCGGCGAGAGCTTGGATTGCAACGCGGACAATGTTATTAACCGGTTGCTGCACCGTGAGCGATACTCCCGCAGTCTGGGTGTGAAATCGCAATTGCATCGTGCGTTCGTTTTTCGCGCCAAAGTGATCGCGCATCACCCGCGCCCAAATGCGACGTGCGGCTCGGTACTTGGCGATTTCCTCGAAGAAATCATTATGCGCGTTGAAGAAGAAAGAGATGCGGGGAACGAATCGCTCAATGTCTAGCCCGGCGCGCACACCCCAGTTAACGTATTCGATGCCGTCCCGTAATGTGAACGCAAGCTCCTGCAAAGCGGTAGCGCCTGCCTCACGTATGTGATAACCGCTAACTGAAACTGGGTTATATCGCGGGACGTCTTTTGTACAGAATTCGAAGGTGTCAACGACTAATTTCATCGCCGAGCGAATGGGATAAATCCACTCCTTCTGAGCTATGTACTCTTTGAGAATGTCGTTTTGTAGCGTGCCTGAGATCTTTTTCCAGTCCGCTCCTTGTTTTTCCGCGACGACCAAATACATGGCGAGAAAGATTGATGCAGGCGCGTTGATGGTTTGAGAAACGGTGACGTCCTCGAGGGGAATGCCATCAAAGAGCGCTTCCATGTCAGCGAGCGAGGAGACTGCAACCCCACATTTTCCGACTTCACCTTCTGAAAGCGGAGAGTCCGCATCGTAACCCATAAGGGCAGGAAGATCGTAAGCGACTGAGAGTCCCGTTTGCCCTTCCCTCATTAGGTACTTGAATCTGGCGTTTGTCTGTTCGGGCGTGCCAAAGCCCGCGAACTGGCGCATTGTCCAGAGCTTGCCCCGATAGCCTGTAGCGTGGATGCCTCGTGTGTAAGGGAAGTGCCCGGGAAATGAAAGATCCCGATCTACGTCAAGCCGAGCAATATCGGCTTGAGTGTAAAGCCGGTTCACCTCCTCTAGAGAAACAGTTTGAAAGCTTGGCTTGCGCTCGGTTAGACTCTTAGATGAGGCCTTCGGGGACCTTTCTTCACCGGCTTCCTCGCCATGCTTTTCGAAAGACGCTTCTTTGATCTCCAGCATTTCGCATTCATTATTAGTAGATGTATGTTTGTGTGTCAATCATAGCAATCCGAGCATAAAGAAGGGCGCGCGGCTGCGTGATGCTTGCAGCCGCGCGATCTCGGAGGGACCCAGAATTCGTGGATAAAGCAGCGGGGTTAAGCGGATGCTGTTAGCGGACAAGTGAAACGAGTTCCGATCTCGAACTTGATTCCAGTGAGCCGATAGGCACCACAATATCGCTCGCCCTAACCATTCCTAATCTCGCTCGCGCTGAAGATTCGATTACTGTTGGGTCGCTGGCCATTCTTCCAATCTCCGCCGCCAACGAAGCGTTTGAGCGACGTATGAAGTCGATTTCAGACGACATCTGTTGGTACTGGAGGCCGGAAGCTGTCAACTGGGTGCGACTTCGATGGATTACGGTCGAGCAGATTCCAAGAGCAGCGAGAAGAATCATTCCCAAAATGACGCGAGAAGGAATTAGCGCCAACCGTTGAATCGTCGCGGGAATCGCTGCACTGATGCCTGATGGCTGCGAAAGCCCAGGCAGCACCTTGGCAATAGCAAATTGATTTGTCTGACGATTACTGAGCCAGTATATGTGTCCGCCTGTAGTCAAGGGGTTTACCTCCATCTCTTTAATCAAATCGTCTTCGGTCCGTGAGGAGACGGGTCTTCCTCCGTTAGAAACAAAGAGCCGGAGGCTAGCCTATTGGTCATAGCAAGTAGCGATTGCCAAGGCCTATTCACATTGAGGCGCCGGCACAGCGCACTAGGTCGATTCAGTTGGTGAATGGTGTCAGGTAAAACAGAGTGGGTACCGTGCTTCTTGCGCCTGCGTTGAACGCAAACGCGCAGGGATGCCATCTTACGGCGTGTGCTAACCCTGAACCGAGGGGGCCTCAGCCTGCAAACGGCTGCGAATCCGCTTGTATTCATCGAGGGGGTCTCCGTCTGTCAAAACCTACTAGCCAGTTATAAAGCTCAAAACCACTAGATGAACGCTATGTCGATCTCCGCTTACGCAATATAGTGTAGGGGTGATTCCTTTCAATTCCTTGCCGGTCAACGTGTTAAAGGCAAGTGCGCCGACTTTAACACCGGTATCCAACTACCGCAACAACATTTCTTTGCAACACTTTCACAGCCTAACTTCAACAGTTACATCAAGTAAGCGCGATTAAGCGCTTAAATCGGCGAACGCACGGCGAACAGAAAGCCCGAGTTAGCCGTTGCCCAGCGATTCGCGCCGATCAGCGCTCTTGGAGTTAGAAGCCTTCTTGGTAGCTATTTAGAGTGTCGCGGCGAGTCGGGAGATACGTAGCGCGTCGTGTTGACACAGCCAAGTGGTCGATTCGGGGTGCGGCTCTTGAGCGAAAACCCTTGCCTAGTCAACGGGTTACTAGGAAAGGCGCGGTCGGCATGGTCATTGCGAAGAGGCGTCGGAGCATTCGTGTAGAAAAAATCCTGTTATTTCGGAGATTAGTCAAATGAAAGCCATCAAATACGCCGAACGCGGGCTTACTATGATTGCGGGAGCCTTGTTCGATTCTATTCAAGTATTTAACAAATACAAGCCCAATCCCTCATTCACCCCGAAATGGTCAGATAAGCCGCTGTTGAAATCCTGGCAGAAAACCAAACCCACGCTGGGCTGGCCCCGAACTACGGACTCGCTATGTCCTAACTGCGTAATTGAAGCGCGTCAGGATATTTTAGATGGCAAGAAGGACGTTTTGGTGCTACTGAATGAAAAGGTTGGTGAGATCAAAGCCCAGATTATCGAACGTGACGGACAAATCTGGATGGTCAAGGATTGCCCGATTCATGGTCACTTCGAAGATCTGATGGCTATCGATGAGAAATTCCTGAAACACATAGAGGCAACGTTTCCGGGCCGCGATATCCAAGCGCACAACGACGAGACCCTTCACAATCATGGATCCAGCACGGTCAGGTATGGTCGAGGGGCCGTGCTTACTGTCGATCTCACGAACCGCTGCAACATGATGTGTGATCCATGTTTCATGGATGCCAACCAAGTCGGTTTTGTGCACGAACTGACTATGGACGAGATCAAGGAGATTCTTGATAACGCGATCTCCATCAAACCGAGGCGCCAGATGTCCGTGCAGTTGTCTGGGGGAGAGCCTACGATTTCGCCACACTTCATCGAAGCTATTCGTTACGCGCGTAAAGTTGGTTACAACTCCGTGCAAGCGGCAACTAACGGAATTGAGTTCGCAAAGAGCAAGGAATTCTGTCGGCAGGCAGCCGAGGCTGGCTTGCGTTATGTATATTTCCAATTCGATGGAATTGGTAACGATGCGAATAGTCACCGCCAGGTTGGAAATTTGTTCGATGTAAAGCTGCGGGCGATTAACAACCTGCACGAAGCCGGCGTTGAGATTGTGCTGGTAACCACGCTGGTAAACGGTATCAATAATGATCAAGTCGGATCGATTATCCGTTTTGCGCTGGATAATCCGAAGAAGATCGCGTTTCTTTCCTTCCAGCCGGTATCATTCACTGGTCGCGACGAAGCAATAACGCCTGAGCGTCGTTTACAACAGCGGTACACCCTTTCGCACTTGGCTTACGATGTGAAAAACCAGGTTGGCATTACAGAACCCACCCGTGACTGGTTCCCGCTGTCGCTGATGGGAGCATTCGCTGATTTCGCGGATCTCGTCCACGGGCCAAACTCAGAATGGGGCCAAGTCTCCTGTGGCTGCCATCCGAATTGCGGGGTGGGGACGGCCGTGATGGTCGACAAAGAAACTAGGGAAATGAGTCCTGTCCCGGCGTTTTTGAATATTCCCGGACTGGTTAAGGATATGCAGAAGATAACGGACGCCGCGCGTGGGAAATGGGCTTCGAATATCATGATGGGGCTCGCCCTGTTGAAGCACTATCGTCCATTCAATGCGCCCTCGCAGTTCAACCTGTACGAACTGTTTAAGAAGTTCGACAAATCTTTTGGTTTGACCGGAAAAGACTATGGCAAGGTCAGCGGCGATCGGAAGCAGGACGATATTGAAAAACGCCGGGCTGATCGTTGGAATTTTCTTTTCATCGCAGGGATGTGGTTCCAGGATCTATTCAATTACGACTTCCGGAGGACGGAGATGTGCATCATTCCGTACGGAACTCAGGAAGGTGAGATTAGTTTCTGCGCCTACAATACCGGCATTGGCTGGCGCAACATAATTGAGCATATGCATCAGAACGCGACCGTGGCAAAATGGTATGAAGAGCATGGTCGTCACGAGATCTTTGCCGGCGGCAAAAACGTTCCATTGTCCAAGACTGCTCACAACCTGGTGCTCGATGAAGTTGACTTGACCAGGCCGAACAAACCCGAGATGGAAGGGCCGAAGACCGCACACGAAGAGAAGGTAATGATGCGGAAGCTTTACCATGAGATGGTGCTAAAGCAACAGCAAATCAAGTCTGATAATGGTGATAAGCCCGTGCAGATTCAAGGGCTCGGACGCAAGAAAGACGCAGCAGTCGTTGCCGTCTAAGCCAAAGCATTTTTTGACGAGAGACCCCTCGACTCTATAGTTCGCGGGGTCTTTCTTTGTCTCGGCTTGACCGTGGCGCTCAAGCGCATGTTAAATAGGAATTCGCAATAGGACACGGTTTAGAATGTTAAGAGAGAGAATTGGAGAAATAGATGGCGGTAGTTAATGTTAACCCAGGTGAATCGATCGAAAGTGCGCTGCGACGCTTCAAACGCAAGGTCATGACTGAGGAGATCATCAAGGACGCGAAGAAGCACGCTTTCTTTATGCCTCCAGGCCAAAAGGCGAAGCTCAAATCTGCTCTAGCCCGCAAGCGTAACAAGAAGAAAGGGCGTCCGCGTCCACGCCCGACAAGCTAGAACCTGGTCCGAATTAGACCTGCGGACTCACATAGTTCAAAAGCAAAAGTCATGAGGTTCGCCCGAGGACCTTTTCAAAGCTTAAACGCGGACGTGTGCTGAGACGTTAATTCGAATTGGATTGAAACGTGACCCGAATCTTGTTAACAAACGACGACGGAATTCATTCGGCCGGATTGGTCGCGCTCGAAAGAGCGTTGCGCGCCGTCGGCGATGTTTACGTCGTCGCGCCCGCGGCAGAAATGAGTGGAGCGTCGCACAGCCTCACTCTGGCTCGGCCGCTGCGGATTCGACAGATTGATGAACGCCACTGGACGGTTGATGGGACCCCGACCGATTGCGTGACGCTGGCACTGCACAAGATTCTCCAAGAGGACGAGCTCCCGCACGTTTGTGCTTCAGGAATTAATCATGGTGGCAATCTCGGCGATGATGCCACCTATTCCGGTACCGTCGCGGGCGCATTGGAAGCGACGATTCTGGGCGTGCCGGGACTCGCGGTGAGCCTGGTTGCCCGAGAGCACTTTGAGTTTGCTGAAGCAGCACACTTTGGATTGCTCGCAGTCAGGAAGATACTGAGCGAAGGTCTTCCCGAAGGAAGTTTGCTCAACATCAACGTGCCGCCCGGGGAGATCAAGGGAGTTCGCGTCACGCGCCAGGGCATAAAGAACGCCAGGCCCGTGATCACGGAACACATTGACCCCCGTGGCAAGCCATACTTTTGGATTGGAGAGCAATATTATAGGTCCAGTGCGGAAGAGGGCACCGACTATCGTGCGATCGAAGAGGGCTATGTGTCGATCACGCCGCTTAAGAGCGACATGACCGATCACAACGCTCTATCCGAGATTGAATCATGGGAGTACCTGGCCTCTTCTGAAGTATTACACACCTGAAGGTCAACCCGGTCCCTGAGTATCAAGTACTTGATGTCCCCAACTCCACGGCCCAGCGCGTTGCAAGCCGAGTATCGGATTCCCCGCGAACGCATGGTGGAACGCTTACGCGATTATTATGGTATCCGCGACCCCAAAGTTCTGGATGCCGTAGGGCTGGTGCCGCGTCATTTTTTCGTTTCCGAAGCACTGCGTGGCCGGGCCTATGGCGATCACGCTTTGCCAATTGATTTCAATCAGACGATCTCGCAGCCATTCATCGTGGCGCGGATGACCGAGCTGCTGGAGCTGGATAAGAAGAGTCGCGTACTGGAAATCGGCGCCGGTTCGGGTTATCAGACAGCGGTCCTCGCGCAGCTCGCCGCCCAGGTTTACGCTATCGAGCGAATTGGGGAATTGGCGCGTGAAGCCCATGCACGTATTCGCGAGTTGGGAATTTACGATGCGACCGTGAAAGCGTTTGACGGCACGCTAGGTTGGAACGCTCACGCGCCATATGATGGGATTCTGGTCGCAGCGGGCGGGCCGCAGGTGCCTGATCCGTTAATCGCACAGTTGAAAACTGGCGGGCGCTTGGTAATCCCAATTGGAGAAACGCGGGAATCGCAGAAATTAGTTCGTGCCCTCAAGACTGAGAGCGGGTATAAGTTAGAGGAATATGGGCCTTGCCAGTTTGTACCGCTGATTGGACAACATGGCTGGAGGTAGGAGCGAAGAGCAAAGAGCAAAGAGCAAAGAGCAAAGAGCGAAGAGCAAAGAGCAAAGAGCAAAGAGCGAAGAGCGAAGAGCAAAGAGCAAAGAGCAAAGAGCGAAGAGCGAAGAGCGAAGAGCGAAGAGCGAAGAGCAGATGTTACACCAATTGCGTTTGTATTATGGGGACAATAACCTTCGCGCCCTGCGCTTAGCAGCTTTTATTTATGGTAGCCAGAATTATTGAATTCGTTTCGGCGTTTGTCGTGGCCACGATATCAACTCTTGGCTACGCTGGCGTCGTCTTGCTGATGGCGATCGAATCCGCCTGCATCCCTCTGCCGTCTGAGATAATCATGCCGTTTTCCGGATATCTGATCTACACAGGCCGTTTCAATTTATGGTTGGTGGGCGTTGCGGGAGCGTTCGGATGCGTGCTTGGCTCTTTGGTCGCATATTGGGTCGGCATGTACGGCGGCAGGCCATTGATTGAGAAGTATGGAAGATACGTCTTGATTTCTCATCACGATCTGGACTTAGCAGACCGCTGGTTTGCTCGCTTCGGCGAAATCATCGTCTTCGCTAGCCGCTTGCTCCCGGTGATTCGCACCTTCATCGCTTTTCCGGCCGGCGTGGCGCGGATGAATCTCAAACGCTTCGTTATTTACACATTCGCCGGATCACTGCCCTGGTGTCTGGGACTGGCATATATCGGACAGAAGCTGGGTGAGCAATGGGAAACAAATCCCGTGCTGAAGACCTTCTTCCATCGATTCGACTTCATCATTGGAATTGTAGGCGTGCTCGCGGTAGCTTGGTGGGTGCGGCGACATGTAACAGCGATGCGCAGAGCCAGACATATCCAGGAGATTCGCAAAGAAGAGAGCGAAGCTCCGGCGGCATCGGTAGCAGGCTCCAAATGAGCGACATCGATCGCTCTATGATTCTCGAGTATCAGCCGTCGTTGACATAACCTCCGCCGCTACCTAGAATCCAGATTGAACTTTTTGTCGGGGCGTGGCTCAGCCTGGTAGAGCGCACGGTTCGGGACCGTGAGGTCGGTGGTTCGAATCCACTCGCCCCGACCATCTTTTTCGCTTCCCGTTTTGACATACAGATTGCCTCGCATTCTTTCCGAAAGAGCAGTTCGGACTGCCGCACCTCGATGAGCGAAGTCAGATTGAACATCATAGATTGGGAAGGCGCGGTTCATGGCACAGTCC
Source organism: Acidobacteriota bacterium (assembly GCA_003222845.1). Taxonomy (GTDB): domain Bacteria; phylum Acidobacteriota; class Blastocatellia; order Pyrinomonadales; family Pyrinomonadaceae; genus UBA11740. The sequence goes on from QHXG01000197.1 coordinate 11,303, forward strand.
ATGGCAGCGTATCTGACGCGGTGGTGGCTTCGTTGTCGGCAGAGCCTCAGACGGTTATGGAAGTCGAAGCGG
>QHXG01000725.1 GCA_003222845.1 Acidobacteriota bacterium
TCTCGCTGGAATCGAATACAAACTTTCCCGCCGATCAAACTCATAATCCTGGCAAGCGTAAAGCACGTCAAAGCCCGTGGTCCAAAGCATCACCACCAGCGAAAGTAGCAAAGGCACCGGACTGTCGATGGCGCCACGTACGGCAATCCAAGCGCCCGTGGGAGCGATCGCAAGACACCAGCCGAGAACCAAATGAGAAAGCATCGTCCAACGTTTGGTGTACGAGTAAAGCACCACACTGGCCAAAGCGATTGGCGAAAGGATCAGTGTCAAACGATTCAGCATTGCCGCAGCGAAAAGAAATAGTCCGGCAGAAATCAGCGTGAACGCCATCACGAAGCCAACCGACAGAATTCCCGCCGGAATGGCGCGCATTTTCGTCCTTGGATTGCGGGCGTCGTAGTCTTTGTCGGCAATGCGATTGAAGGCCATCGCGGTCGAACGGGCTCCTACCATGGCCAAGGTGATCCAAATGATTTGCCGCGCGCTGGGTAGCCCCCGCGCCGCCAGCACCGCGCCCAGAAATGCAAACGGCAGTGCGAAGAGCGTGTGCTCAATCTTGATCATTTCGAGCGTCGTGCGGATGTTGCGGGCGATGGTAGCCATGATCCGAATAATTCGACTTGTTATTACTAAATCTCAACTCGATCTTATGTTCGCGGCACGCTGATAGGCAAGCCGATGCGCAAGCGGTCTTCAGAATCAATGTTTAGTTGACGTACGAACGCGATGCTAGAATTCCCGCGAGTTTGTTTGACCTAATACTCAGCGCCCAAAATGACAATCCAGCGAGCAGCAACTAAACCGAAGCCACGATCGAGCAGGCGCCTGCTCAGCCCATTTGCACGAGCACTCTTGCGCGAGTGGCGGAAGCTCAAGTTGGCCACGACCGGCGCCGCCGTAATCGTCGCTGTCTCTGGAGGCGCGGACTCAGTGGCCTTGCTTCTGGCGCTGAATGAGCTAGTCAAGTCAGGCAAGCTAAATCTCGCGGTGTGTGTTGCTCATTTGAATCATAAATTGCGACCGACGAGTGGTGCAGATGCGCGTTGGGTCGCGCGGTTGGCAAAGCAACTCGGTCATAAAAGTTCAGTCGGAAGGGTCGAAGTTAAGACTCTCGCGAAGAAGACAGGTGACAATCTCGAACAAGCCGCGCGGCGTGCTCGCTATGAGTTTCTCGCGAAGACCGCTAACAGAAATCGGGCGGAGATCGTCCTGACCGCGCACACCATGGACGATCAGGCGGAAACCGTTCTGATGAATCTCTTGCGAGGCAGTGGTCTTGATGGGTTGGGAGGAATTGAACCGGTGCGAATGCTGGTTGAAAAAAGCGAGGTTTTGCTGGCGCGTCCTCTGCTTTCGTGGGCCAGGCGCAGTGACACTGCGATCTATTGCCAGAGCCAGGGTGTCGAGGTTCGCGCTGATGAAATGAATAAAGACGAAAGGTTCGCTCGAGTGCGCGTGCGCAATCAATTGCTGCCTTTGATGCAATCATTCAACCCGAAACTGGTCGAAGCTTTGGCCCGCACGGCGGAAGTTCTGCGCGAAGATAACAGCGCGCTGGATCTCGCCGCTGGACGACTTCTCGAGCTGTCCGTTGCGACGACCGAAAGCGCTGGTGCCGGCGGAAAAGCCTGCCCGCCATTGCGAACGGATTTGCTTGGTTCAGCGCAATCGGCGCTGCGCCGACGGGCGCTGCGACAGTGGCTTCGGAAGTGCCGTGGCGATCTGCGAAGGATCGAACATGTCCACGTTTTGGCGGTCGAGAGCCTTGTGTTCGGCGATCGGAGTGGGCGAATTGTCGAGTTGCCTGGCGGCGCGAGGGTTTCTCGCCGCCGCGGGCTGTTGCACTTTATTGCCTGAAACGGACCTTCGCCGACTGCTCTGAACCAAAGACCAACTGTCCGCGTACTAAGCTCAAGTGTCGCGAAACGAGCCATCCGAACGGCATAGATGGGCATCCTAGGGTGCTGTTATGACAAAGTTAGCGGCACGTTAGATGCAGTATGTAAGTTGGGAGTCCCGCCTTCAGACGGCTTGCTCTGAGATCTTACGCCTGAAGGCGCGACTCCAAACTGCTCTTACAAGAAAGGCCGATTTGAGGTATCATCGGCAACGGAGGATATGAAGGATTTGAGTTCGACTGCAAGACAAATCATTTTCTGGCTCCTGATCGTGGCCGGCGCGGTTCTGATTTATAAGCTGGTCAATCCGGGCAGCAAGAACACCCAGAATATCGATCTGGTTGAGCTATACAAGAAGATCGATGCTTCTGATCTGAAGCAACTCACGGTCAAGGCTACCGAGACCGTTGCGATTGACACCAGGAACAACACGGAATACCACGTCCAGTTGACGAACGAGCCGGCGAAGAATGATCTGATGAAGTATGCCAGAGAGAACAGCCCAACAACTGCCAAGCCACGGGTGGATAAGGTCGAGGACGAATCAGGCAGCAGCAGCTACCTGTGGCCGGCGCTCTATTACCTTCTGCCGTTCGCGCTGATTTT
>QHXG01000726.1:0-1996 GCA_003222845.1 Acidobacteriota bacterium
AAACTAAAAGAACTTATCCTTTCGATAAACGAGCGTGATGGTATCAATGATTCACCCTCTCCCGTTGCGGCTGGGTGCGATCACGACATAGCGACCAACCGGGTAATACTCGTAAGGCTCGTCGCCGAGTATCTCACGCAGCTTTTTTGAAGCAGTCCTCACTGCCGGTGTCAATATTAAGGTCATCGTGGAATGTGAAGATCAAGCTCGAGCTGGGTCGCTCGATCGTGAGTAGCGATTCAATGCCATAACCTCAACTTCGATTTCCAGACAGAGAGTCTGGTTAGGATAAATGCGAATGCCCACGGCGTTTAAAGCCGCGGGCATTCGATTTAAGAGGTCACGATAAGCGTGGCGTTGTTAGAAGATGAACTTCGCGCCAAGTTGCATCGTGCGGGGATCGCGCGTGGTGCCAATACGCCCATAGACTGAGCTGGTGATGTTTGCACTCGAAAACGTCGCGAAGTTTGTGTGATTGAAGACGTTGAAGACCTCCCAGCGCAATTGAACTGACTTCGATTCACTGAATCGAATGTTCTTCGACAGAGTCGCATCAAACCGCGTCGTTGGCGGTCCGTTAATCACGTTGCGGCCGGCGTTGCCGACGCGATTAACTCCCGCTGGTGGATTCGCAAAGCAAGCAGTATTGAACCACTGCAAGTCAGTGTGCGGTGCATTCGCGTTCGGGTCGCATATCATGTCCGGCCTTGCGCCCGAAGGAGACGATCCGAGAAACCCAATTCCCGCCGGGTCGTTGGAAGAAGTGGCAGGCGAAAATCCAAGGCCGGTATAGTGAACAGTAATTCCTGAAAACTGCCACCCGCCGAGAAACTTCTCTTTCAGATTCCTTTGCAGGGAAAACCACGGCAACTCGTAAATGTAATTGATGCTCAACACCTGGCGCCGATCGAGATTTGCGCGCGCGTACTCGGCCTTCAGGTCGTAGGTATTCTGAGGCGCAGTCGAAAATTCGTTCTGGCTGTTAGTCATATTTCGCGCCCAAGTGTAAGCCAAATTGACTTGGCTGCTGCGCGAGAATCTTCGCTGCGCTTTGATCTGAAGACTGTGGTAATTGGAATTGAACGCCGTCTGTAAGTAACGAACTGCGCCGTAGCCCCTGAACGGTCTGATCTGATTGAGAACAACTTCCGAGCCCGCTGCGGTGGAAGAATTAGTGGTAAAAACCTGGCCCGGCGTTTGGCAGGGGATTGTGGCCGATGATGTATTACTTTGACAGGTCTTAGTCAGCGCGTATCCCGGCGGCAAAAGATTCAAGTCAACAAGACCCGATAGATGCGTTCCCTTGGACCCAAAGTAGCCGGCCGTCACGATGGTCTTTGCGCCGAATTGGTGCTGAAGATCGAGCGACCAGTGTTGGACATAAGGCGTCTTGAAATTTGGATCGATGCCAGCAACATCCTGGAGCGCATTGCTGACGGTCGTCGTTCCAGCCAGGGGATTATCAAGTGTCGTGGGGTTAATAATTATCTGTTGTTGAAACGGGGGATTGGTCGAGACTAGTCCCGTTTCATAGAAACTGAAAGACATTTGGTCGTAATAGAAGCCGTATCCCATGCGGACTGACGTCGTGCCTTTCTTAAACGGGTCCCAAGCTAATCCAACGCGTGGCGCGAAGTTATTGGGGGTAGGCGCAACCGACTTGCCGAAAGGCGATGCAGTGGCGCCGGGAACAGTCACCTGACTATTTACGATGATTCCGTTCAACGGATTGCCCGTACCGGGTACGCGGTTACCATTTCCTGTCACCTGGAAAGCCTGACTCGGACTGTAAGCAAAGGGATCGAAGCTGGTCAGGCGGCCATTGCCATCCCACGGTTGACCAAAGCGTGTAAAACGCATTCCGTAAGAAAAAGTGATGTTACTTTTGACGCGCCACTCATCCTGGGCAAATGCTTCCACGTCAGTCGCGTACAGATCAGCCGTCAGGTCAAACTGGTTTTGGGTGAAGGTTTGGAACTTGCCCAACAGGAAATTT
>QHXG01000726.1:2188-3459 GCA_003222845.1 Acidobacteriota bacterium
CGCTGTATGGTCCAAACGCGCCTAGAGTTGTAAAGCCGTTTCCGGTGACATCCGGAACTCGGCCTCTGGTGGTGGCGAATGGGAACGCCGGCGTTCTTGCAACGATGTCCGGCGAATTTGCCTGGTTGATAAGACCAATTATTTGGCTAGGAACATCACCGAAAGAGTACGAGGCACCGAACTCCAGAACCATAGACGCTGACGGCACCCAAGTCGCGCGACCTACATGTGTACGCCCCGGCGAGCTGGTCTGTGTGGTAGCGACGAACGGAGCTATCGTACTTCCGTTAAATAGACCACCCGGCTCAATCGTCGGGATCGTGTCGTTTTCAAATCGGTAATACGCCGAGAGCTTGTCATTGAATCGATGATCGAGTCGTATGAGCTCTTGCCTGAAATTAAAGACGCCGCGCGTAGGAAAGTTAAGGGTGCCGGCAGAATCTGATGGCAGTGGCAGCTTGTTGTAAATGTCTTGGACGTATGCCGCCGCGAGAGGGCTAATCAAGCTTTGCGGCAATGGCGTTCCTGCGGCAAGTGTGGTCGCACAGGGGTTGGCAACGGGCCCAATGCAAACGGGTTGCGCAAAGATTCCCTGCCGCATTGGCAGCGTGGGCACAGTAGACGAAAGGGTGGGATACACAATCACTCTTCTGACTTCCTCGGAGAAGAAGAAGAAAGTCTTACCCTTTATGATCGAGGATCCACCCTCGCCGAAACGCGGGAAAACCAGTGGCCCGCCCAGCGTTCCTCCGAAGTCGTGATATCTAAAAGGAGGACGCCTCGCCTTTCCATTTGCATCGACACCTAACGGCTTATCTCGATTCGTCAGATAGGCATTGGCGTTCAATTTGTCGTTGCGCCAGAACTCGTACAGGTCTCCGTGGAATTGACTGGTTCCGCTCTTTGTGATCACGTTGACTTGTCCGCCGGAACTTCTTCCAGACTCGGCTGGATAAAGACTACGAAGAAGGCTGAACTCACGAATGGCATCAACTGAGGGATAGGTTTGAACCGTTAGATTCGCTCCTCTGTCCGTAGTGTCTGCGCCGTCGACCGTGTATGTGTTGGAATTCGGTCTGACACCGTTGACTGCGATCTGCAATGCGTTTGACACCCCATTCGGATTGGTCGTGCCCACGTAAATCTGGTCCTGGAGATTTGAGGAAACTCCCGGAGAAAGAAGGATTAGTTGTGCCCAATTGCGATTATTAAGCGAAAGCTGGACCACCTGATCGCCGTTGATGACGTTGCTCGCGGTTGCGGACTGGGTA
>QHXG01000198.1 GCA_003222845.1 Acidobacteriota bacterium
CGTTACCCAGGGTAGCCGAAGCGGCCACCCTGGGCTGAAGGGCGCAACCGCGTTGCGGTTCGGCATCATGCTGAAGGGTCAAACTCACTTTAGACTTAACTCAACTGGATCAAATCTTGACCTGCGATGGGTCTAGAGCGCTTGGGAGAAAACTCGCGGCCGCTGCTCCTGCTGTCGCAGACGCTGGTCGAAGAACATGCAGGCATTTCGCAGAAATGGCCGTCCGCGTTCGGTCAGAAACAGTTTGCCATCGCGGACTTCAACTAGCTGATCGTCGAACATCGAATCAAGGAACGCACGCGCATCCTCAGCTTGCTCCAGCCGCAACTCGACTTCGAAGCGCGTCATAAACGTAAGGATTTGTTCGCGCAGGCGACGATCTTCCTCCGTAAGCAGATGCCCGCGAAAAGTGGGAATTTCTCCCTCTCGCACTCGGCGCTCATACACCGGAAACGCCTTTTCGTTTTGATGAAAGCAAGTTGGCGTTTCGGAAATCGCGCTCACTCCGAGACCCAGCAGTACATTCGTCCTCGTCTCGGTGTAACCTTGAAAGTTGCGGTGCAGAGTACCTTCGCGTTGAGCGCGGGCAATGCCATCGTGAGGCAGCGCAAAGTGGTCCATTCCGATTTCGCTATAACCGGCGGCTTCCAGCAGTTCGCGCGCCAGCTCATAAAGCGCGCGCTTCTCACCGGCCACGGGTATATCTTCATCCTTGTAGCTCCGCTGCGCGGGCTTGATCCAGGGCACGCGCGCAAAACTGTAGAGCGCAATCCGATCAGGCCGCAACTCAATCGTCTTCTCGACCGTTTTCGCGAAACCTCCCGGAATCTGGCGTGGCAAACCGTAAATCAGATCGTAATTAACGGACATATAACCCAGTTCACGAGCGATGTCCGTGATTGATTTCGTGACTTCGTACGGCTGGTGGCGATTGACGAGTCTCTGCACCTCCGGATCGAAATCCTGAACCCCGATCGATATACGCGTGAAGCCAAGGTGATGCAGCGTAACCAATTGTTCGCGCGTCGTGTGGCCAGGATGGACTTCGACCGAAGCCTCAAACCGATCTGCGTCCACGCGAGTGTTCTCGATGATTGGCCTTAGAATGCGCTCGAGATTTTCGGCAGCGAAAAACGTAGGCGTGCCACCGCCAAGGTGCAGACCCAGCAGAGAACGCTTGCGCAATCCCGGCACGCGATCGAGATAAAGATTCCATTCAGTTGAAAGCCGATCGACGTAACCTTCTTCACGGCGATGATCGCGCGTGATTACGGTGTTGCACGCGCAGAAGGTGCAGAGCGATTCGCAGAACGGAAGATGAAAATAGAGCGACCAGGTCGCTGCTTCGTCGTCGAACGCTTTGTTGAGTTCATCCAGCCATTGCTCAGTCGTCGGTGAATCGGTCCAGAACGGAACGGTCGGATAGCTGGTATAGCGCGGCGCCGGGACGTCGTATTTGGCAAATAAATCAGTCACTGCATTACCTCTCTGACTAACGTGTCAGTACCGCGAGCGGTAGCGACCGGATCAATCAATCTCCCTTTGTCAATCAAGCGTGCTTGGTAGGATCCGGTCGCTACCGCTCGCGGTACTGACACGAGCTGCAAGCTAAAGCTTGAACTCTGAACATCGGTGCCCGACTCTCATTTCTATTTGCATCTCTCTCGAATTGTATCGACGAAAAGCTTCACGTTGTCTTCCGGCGTGTCGGGTAAAACGCCATGGCCTAAGCCACAAACCCAACCGGCGCGCGAATGATTGACTAAGGGTTCCAGATAGCCACGAAGCTGGCGCTTCAGTTCGGCTGGTTCGCATAACAGCAAAGCCTGATCGAAGTTGCCTTGCACAAAACCTTTGGGAAACAGATCGAAGGCTTCACGCAAGTCCCAGCGATGATCGACACCGATTCCGGCGAAGCCATCAGTGAAGAGTGCGTGGCGCAGATGTGCAGGTTGCGTTCCTTTCGAGTAATATCCGATGCTAGCCTCTGGGAACAATCCCGTAGGGATGCGATGTAACATTTCATCGCTACGCGGCTCCTTCGACAGGCTCTCAAACGAAACCTTTTCCCTTAGAACTCGAAGCTGTGGCACGATCTCAGCTTTGAAAACATTGGGCGACAACTCACCCGCGGCAGTGTCGAAGATCATCACTAATTCCGCGCCGCTATTCAGTTGCAGCTCGATGCTTCGCGCGAGAAGCGGAACCATCACTTCGCAGAACCGCGGAAACAAGGCGATAAGTTTCTTCGATTCGATCAGTGATCCCTTGTGCGAGCCTTCCACTGCGTAGGCAAAAAGCGTCCACGGACCGCCGGCAAAACCAATCAGGCTGCGGCTGGAGGGCAGACGCTCACGGGTTGCGCGAACTGCGTCTCCCTGAAACAGTAAGTGTGGCCGCGCTTCTTCGACTGAACGTAGCTGCGAGATCGTTTGCTCATTTAGTCGCCATTCAAGTTGTGGTCCACGATCAGTATATTCCAATCCCATGCCCAAAGCTTCGAGCGGAAAAAGCAAATCGCTGAACAAAATCGCAGCGTCGAAATCAAAATCCAGCACCGGGCCCAAGGCAACTTCCGCGGCCAGCTCAGGTCGCTTGCACAAGTCCATGAAAGAATATTTCTCGCGCAGCGCCTGGTAGTGTTTGTGATAGCGGCCGGCCTGACGCATCAGCCAAATCGGCGGCGTCGATTGTGGACGTCGAGCCAACGCGTTGTGAAGACGCGCGTGGCCAATTTGGAGTGCGGCGGCAGAGCGGAGCGGCGACGCCGCTTTGGATAAAATTGCGAGGCTGTCTTGAGTCATCGTTTACTAACGTACACACCCCAATGTTCGACTAACAAATCCAAAGCGCCGTCGCCGCTCCGCTCTGCCGGCGCACTCCAAATCATTCCCCATCTCCACACCATTGATACCCAACGCCTCGGACTGAGCGAATGCAGGTGCTCTTGGTATCGCCCAACAACTGACGCAGGCGCACGATCATGTTGTCTACCGTGCGTTGATTCAGAAACTTGTCCTCGCCCCACAGCGCGTCCAGAATTTCATTCCGGCTGACGACGCGTGGGCTGCTGGTTACCAACAACTCCAGCAATTCAAAATCGCGAGCCGCGGGATACTCGCGCTCTCCATCCGGCTGTACGATCACGCGATTGCTTAATTCTATTACGCGGCCATTGCAACTGATCTCACGCTGGACCGGATGGCTGTCGAGCACATGCTTGACGCGCAGCAACAACTCGCGCAGATGAAACGGCTTGGGAATGAAATCGGCAGCGCCAATCTCGAATCCTTCAAGCCGGTGCTCCGCCGTGCTCAGCGCAGTCATGAACATAATCGGCAGCGATGTTTTCTCCTTAATATGTCGGGCCAGCTCAAAACCCGAACCATCGGGCAAGCCGATGTCGAGTATGACCAGATCCCAAAAACCTTCGCCGAGCTTTTTCAGCGCGCGCTGCTTGGTCTCGGCCCAGTAAACGTCGTATTTCTCTCGTTGCAGACGCTCGCAGAGCGTAGCGCCCAGCGAACGATCATCTTCGACCAGCAACAGTCGCTTCATAGTTGGTACGCACGCTTCCAGCGTGCTGATTTTCGGACCGGTCGGTTACATTCAGCACGCCAGAGGCGTGCGTACCCGGAGCTTCAGGCAGCTCAATCTCAGCCACAAACCCTTTGGACTCGCTACTCTGAAAACGGATCGTTCCATTCATTCGCTTAATCAATTGCCGCACGATGTACAGACCGACACCACTACCACTACTGCGCGCCTGTCGCACGAAGAGCTTACCTAGCTGGCCCACATCTCCCGGGAAACCTCGGCCATTGTCGGTAACCGTAACTCCTAATCGGCCGTCGCTTTTTCGCACATTGAAATCGACCTCGGTCGCGTGGCCGTGCGTCAAGGCGTTCTGCACCAGATTTGTGAGCACACTCTCCAGGGCGCGCGCGTCGGCCATCAACGTTCCGTCGCCGCTTTGCGTAATCGCCAGGTCAGGCCAATGCAGACGCAACGCTTCAATTCGATCGCTCAGGATGATTGGTTCAAGAAAGAACTTTCCGTGCGGCAGATTCACTAAGAACAGCGAGTTTTCCAACTGTAGTTGCAGGCGCACAGTGTCCCTTAGCAACCGATCGAGTAGCGGATTCTGTCCTGACTCCGCATAATCTTCCTGCAGACTCTCCGCCTGCAATCTCAAACTGGCCAAAGCCGTCTTCGCGTCATGCGTGAACGCCGCAAAGAACTCTTCGACTTGCGCGTGACGTTTCTGCTCGCGCCTGGCGTAGTAGAACAAGGCCATCCCTCCACCGATCAGCGAAACAATCAGAATGCCACCTTCCCAAAGCAGCATTTGATAGTGCCGATGAAGTTGAACCGCCCCTTCGAGATTCGATTGATTGATCAGATCGAGCTGACGCAGACCAAAGATCAACCACCAAGCGGCCAGGGTGACCGTGAAAGCGACCCACAAGCCTACCAGGGCAATGACAATCCAATTGCGTCTTCGTTCCATTTTTCTCTAGCCCAGGCGTTCACGCCTGGGTCTCGGAAACAGGTTCTAGATTTCAGCCTCATTCATGAGGCTTATGTCACTGTCAATGCTAAAGCGAATGTAAAGCCTCCTGAAGGAGGCTGAGGAAAACGAAAACCTCGGGCTCCCAGGCGTAACCGCCTGGGCTAGAGAAAAATCATTCAGCCGTTCCCTAATTGCGACGCCTCCACTGCTCTCAGAATCGCATCGTGCGCGTGTTCGAGCAATTCGTCTGAATGGGCGAGCGACATGAAATTTACTTCGTAGCCGCTAGGCGCTAGATAGATGCCTCCGTCCAACGCGCGATGAAAAACTTTCGCGAAGTTGCTGGCGTGATGCGATGGAATTTGGTCTATTCGCCGAATAGGTTCTTTGGTCCGCGCATGTAACCAAAAGATCGAAGCCGATCGCGTTAATTGGAAAGGCAGGTCACGCTGTTTTAGATCTCCATTCAAGTCTTCGCAGAACCGCGCGGTCTTCCATTCGAGCTTCTCGTAGACATTTTCACTTTCGATTTTTTTCAGCGTCGCCAGGCCGGCGCGCATACCAACGGGATTCGCGCTCAACGTGCCGGCTTGATAAACCGGACCGGCTGGCGCTACCAATTCCATCAAGTCCTTTCGGCCACCGTAACACGCAACCGGAAAGCCCCCGCCAATCACTTTGCCATAGGTGATCAGATCGGGACGCATGCCAAGCACTTCCGCCATCCCACCGAGCGCCACCCGAAATCCGGAAATCACTTCATCAAAGATGACCAGAGCACCGTGCTCCCGTGCGATCTTAACGACCTCTTCAATGAAGTCTCGGCGTTGAATCAACAATCCATAGTTGGCAGGCAATGGCTCCAGAATTACGGCGGCGATCTCTTTTCCGAATTCATCAAAGAGCTTGCGCACCGCGTCTTCGTCATCCAAGTGCGCAACCAGAGTTTCGCTTGCGACCTGGGAAGAAACTCCAGCGCTCGAGCTGGCTGCCAGGCCCGCCAAACCGCTGCCTGCTTTTACCAACAATGAATCCGAGTGGCCGTGATAACAACCTTCAAATTTCAGAATTCGATTTCGATTTGTAGCGGCGCGCGCCACCCGAAGCGCGCTCATCACCGCTTCCGTGCCGGAAGACACGAATCGCAACATCTCAACCCAAGGCAGCCGTGACGTAATCCACTCCGCCAATTCGAGCGAATACGGCTCGCACGCGCCAAAGCTCCAGGCCGTCTCGATCGCTTCTTCCACTGCTCCGCTTACATCCGGATCGCGATGACCTAACATTAACGGACCAAAACTCTGACAGAAATCGATGTACTCGCGCCCGTCAACTGAAATTAATTTGGCGCCTTGCGCGCTGCGAAAGAAGATCGGCGTGCCGCCAACACCTTTGAATGCACGCACCGGACTGTGCACACCGCCGGGGCAAACACGAAGCGCACGCTCGAAGTATTTACGTGACAGATCTTCGGCATCAATTGCTGCTTGTTGGGGAAACATCTTCAATTAATCGCCTCAAACATCTGGAGTGCGCCGGCAGAGCGAAGCGGCGACGGCGCTTTGGTTTGACTAATCGCAAAACCTCGCAGTGTAGAAGAGACATCTAAAGCGCCGTCGCCGCTTCGCTCTGCCGGCGCACTCCATATTAAACACCGAGTTGTTTCGCATACCGCGCGCCGTATGTAATGACGAATTGCGCGCCGCCGCGTTTGAAAACATGCCATGTCTCCAGCAACGCTTCTTCAAACTTAATCAAACCTTGCTCAGCCAATAGAGCCATTCCGGCATACTCCCCGCTCACTTGATACGCGCCAACTTGCCGGCCGGTTTGCTCATGAATTGGACGGATCAAGTCTAGCGAAGTCATACCGGGTTTGACCATCAGCAAGTCTGCGCCTTCTTCGGCGCAACGGCGGCTGGCAGCAATCGCGTCATTTCGATTTCGCACATCGAGCTGGTAATGACGCCGGTCGCCAAACTGCGGCGCTGAATCGGCGGCATTGCGAAAAGGCCCGTAAAAGTTGCTCGCGAACTTCGTGCTGTAACTCATCACCGGCACCATTTCGAACCCTTTCTCGTCGAGCCCTGTGCGAATGCGAGCTACGCGTCCATCCATCATGTCGCTCGGACTTATGCCGTCAGCGCCGGCTTCCGCAAAGGCGACGGCCGATTTCGCCAACTCATCCAAAGTCTCTTCGAGTTTGATGCCCCTCTCATCGAGCACAGCGCAATGCCCATGTGTGGTGTAGGAACAGAGACACGTATCAATCCAAAGGCACAGACTGCTGCCAAACTGGCGGCGAATCTCGGAAATGGTTTGGTGAGTCGAACGGTGATCAAACCCACTGTCTCTTTTCTCGGCCGGCACCGGAAAAAGCAGAAACTGCGTGACACCGTCGTTTAGATCTTTTTCAATCTGCCTCAACGCCGATGGGATATTGTGTCGCACATTACCACGCAGTCCGGCAATCGCTTCCTCGTTCTTTAGTCCTTCAACGACGAAGAACGGTTGGATCAACTGTGCGCGACTAAACTCAGTCTCGGCGCACAGATCGCGCAGATGCTGCGAAGCTCTTAGGCGCATTAGACGCTTCATGATTGCGACGTCTCCTCCAGCAGCGTGTCAGAACCGCGAGCGGTAGCGACGGGAACATTTATCATTTCTCATTTTCCATTTACCATTGGCCATTTGGAGGATTCGTTTGTCATCGCATCATGTCAAACAATGAGCAAATGAAAAATGCCAAATGGAAAATGACAAATGATCCGGTCGCTACCGCTCGCGGTTCTGACCCGAGGCACTTGCTGTTCCGACATCTCCGCTAGCCATTGAGTGTGATCCAAAAACACGTTGGGCTCAACTCCGTTCCGCTCCAAAATTCGCTGCGTATTTCCCGGACCACAAAAGTGCGTCATCTCTTTGAGCGATGGATTGAGCGTTAGAGCATGTTCGAAACTCGATCCACTCTTCCAGAAGAAATACTTCTTACCCTCAAGATCCGCTCGATTGTCCTTGGGTACCAGGCGATAAGTCGCCAGAATCGGCATCGAGCCCTCAGCATATCCGTGCTCATGCGTAAGCTTGAGCCAATTTAGCTGCGAACCGATCAGCGTCTCAATCTTCGGCTCTTCCTGTTCGCCCAGGCTTTCAGCGCAGCCATTGACCCAAATGCCGCGACGAGCCAGACGCTTCCACGTCTCGAGGCCACTGGCCCAGACGATCCGAGATTGGTCGACGATCCAATCATTCGGCAAGGCATCAGCTTTCGCAATCCACAATGCCGCTTGATCGTCGGGAACTTTCGCGGGAATCGCTTCGCGCTGAAACCAATCAACCTCGGATGAATTCAAGGGCCACAACTGCTCTCTCGGAATTTTCAGCGGGCGCGGCCTTGCGGTTTGGAGCGAACAGCCATCGAGCACTTGGCCAGCGTCAGACACGCCACGCAGGAAGGTAACCTCGCCGAACGGCCTGTGCAAAACGCTGACGCCAATCTTTTGATGACAGCCACCGCCGTGATTCGCGAGTATCTCGCGCTCGCGAGCCACCACAGCCAACGTTTCTGGGCAGTTGATAGGGGCCAACAAATCACGCAAGTCCTCACGCCGCCGCGAAATCTCAATTGCCAGCGCTCCCTGTGCGGGCGCTGATGGATTCGCGCGGAAAGGCAGAACGATGAACCGGCAGCGTGATAAAGCGTCGCGCAACTCGGTCTGAGTCGCCGCGAATTCTGCCTGGTTCGCTTCCAGCAGGCGATCGAGCGCGGCTTTCGCGACGACTAATCCATCAACGTCCAACTGAAATAGTTTCCGCACACGCGTCGGCACGTTGCCGCGCACATTGACGAAGTTCAACTCGCGCAGCTTTGCCGGCAACGCCTCGCGCAAAAACGAATCGAGATTGTAGGCGCGTCTCGGCGATGAAGTGAGAATCGCAATCACGCCGGTACGCTCGACTTCTGCCCATCGATCATTTCTGACGAGCAAAAGATCGCGCGCGTCCGCCCGTGGCAAAGTGGCCGCAATCTCGGTTTCGGGATCATTCTCGATCGTCAGATCCTTCCACGAGTGCACGACCAAATCGAACTCGCCGCGCAACAGACCCTCGCGAAAGTCCTGCGTGAAAACTCCCTTCTCCGGCATTTGCCAGAGCGGACGTTCCAGATTTTTATCGCCGAGAGATTCGCGAAAGGAATAATTGATTTCGAGCTGCGGGTGTACGGCTCGCAGCGCTTCGCCAACTTGTAATGCCTGAATCCGCGCCAACTCGCTGCGACGCGACGCAATGGTCACGCGCATAAATAAAGGTCTTCCCATCCAAACGGCCGGAACTGCGCTTGCTGGGATTGACGCTGCACCAACTGTTTGATTTCGGCGCATGCGGCCTCGACGTGTCCTTCCAGCCGCTCGCGTTCGGTGCGCAGCGCATCGAAGAGTTCGTGCAACTTGATCACGGGAGCCATCATTGCCACCGGATCGCTCGCAGCCTCACCACGAAGATCGAGACACTTGGAAAAACTTGTCCCCTGCAAACGGACCCAGTTTTCAACCCGGTCTGCTTTCAGCGGCGCCGCGATCACCAGTCCGGCTTCCGCCTGCATCCACACGGCGTCAGCTTCTGAATATTGATCGAGTTGAATCTCAGGATACTCGTCAAGAAGATCTTTAGCGTGTTGCCAGTTGCGATAGAACAATCGCACTTTGGTTTTGCCGATTAGCCACGGTAGGATTTCGCGCGCTAACTTGCCGGCTCCCAACACCGCAACCGTCGGCATTCCCTTCACCTGCTGACGCACGAGGCTGCCGTACGATTGACTGCCGATGCCCTGGAGGTGATCGTGACGCACGCGCTTGGCGTCCATCAGCAAGTTCGACATAAGCCGGCGAAGAAAGGCGCCCCAGGGAGTTTTAGGAAATCTTGCCTGCTGCGAGAATTCTTTGAATTGGCCCATCACTGCCGTCTCTCCGACGATCGGCGAATTCAAACCGCAGATCACCTCGAGCAGGAACCTGTACGCTTCCTCTCCGCGAAAAACTTCCACAGTTGGCGGAACCATTTTGCCAATTTCAGCGGCCTCGATCACCGCGCGGTTGTCGTTTGAGTTTAGAAACAGAATGCGGCGCAGACAGGTTTGCCATTCGAGGCTGTTGAGCACCGCGGGCATGTTGTCACGCGCCTCGCGTCGAAGATTCAGGATGACCAGTTGGTCGATCACGCGCTTATT
This sequence comes from Acidobacteriota bacterium, assembly GCA_003222845.1. Lineage (GTDB taxonomy): Bacteria > Acidobacteriota > Blastocatellia > Pyrinomonadales > Pyrinomonadaceae > UBA11740. Next base: position 9,741 of record QHXG01000198.1, read on the forward strand.
CTAGAAAAACCGGTGTTTCGATTGTCATCGGTTTGTCATACACGGAGATTGTTTTGGCAGATTTGTGATCTACGTCACAGATTCCAACGCCATAACAGACCTGCGCGCTTCGTGCTTGGGTGTAATTAAATGTG
>QHXG01000130.1 GCA_003222845.1 Acidobacteriota bacterium
GAGCGGCGGCTCAGGCGGATCGTTCGGGTTTCTGCGTAAGTAACCGAAGTACTGCATCAGAACAAACGCCCGATTGAATTCCTGTTGGGCCAAGCTTGAGTTTTCCGCCACGCGCCGTAATGCTCTCGCACGGGCCGCCACGTCGGCGGTTGTCGACGCGGCGCCGAACTCGTTAATCGCAGCGGAGCGATCGATAGTTGAAGGCACGACCCCGGCATTCGCGAATAGCGCGTCAACGAACTGTGCCGGGCTCAGCGACGTGGGATAGGCCGACGCGAAGCGCGAACGCTGCACGAACTGGCTGGCAAAGCTTTGCTTGTTGTTTTCCAGAACGGTTTCCCATCCGGCCTGGCCTACAATCACGCCTCGCCCGATCTGCAGAGCATCAGGGAAAAACTCGCTTCGCTTGATCGGCACCGGGGAGTTTGGCAGATTGCCGAACGAGGCTTTGTAGAAGCGATAGACGAGATAGCCGCTCTGTTGAAATTCAATTGAGAGGAAGAACGCTGCCGACACGTTGATGCGTTTGCCTCACTGCCACAGGAAGTGATCTCATTAATCCAGAAAGCCAGCCCGTCGGCGTCCGGTTCGCGATTGAGAAAATCTCGATACTGCCAACGCACGAAAGTCTGCGCGTCATCGATGGGATTGGAGACCGGATTCGAATTAGGATCGTACAGCTCGGCGGTATTAATACCGAAGGTGCCGCCCGCGGCAAGAACCTTGCCGTTGAGCAGAAGAGTCGCGGTATGGAAACGACGCGCGCTATTGAGATTTCCGGTATTGCTCCATGTGCCGGTGGCCGGATCATACAACTCCGATCGGTCGGTAGTGTTGGGGAGGCCATCGACAAAGAAACCCCCGGCGACGAGTACCTTGCCGGTCGTTAGCAAGGTTGCAGTGTGATAGGCACGACCTTGGTTGAGATTGCCCGTGATGGTCCATGCCCCTGTCGATGGGTCGTAAAGCTCGGCGCTGTTGGTTACTTGGCCAAGACTAAAGTTGACGAAGCCGCCCGCAACCAACACCTTGTCGTTAGAGAGCAGGGTTGCCGTATGCACCTCGCGCGCGGTGTTGAGGTTGCCGGTCTTGCTCCATGTCCCCGTATTTGGGTCGTACAATTCGGCCCCGTTATTGTTTATGTCGCCCGACACAACCAGGACGTTGCCGTTGGGCAACAGCGTCGCGGTGTGACCATCGCGCGCCGCGTTGAGATTGCCGGTGTTACTCCATGTCCCAGTGACCGGATCGTAAAGCTCGGCACTGTTGAGTTCGCTGCCATTGAGAAAACCTCCGGCGACCAGGACCTTGCCATTGGGTAGCAATGTCGCAGAGTGAGCATCGCGGGCGGTGTTCAGATTGCCGGTAATGCTCCACGTTCCAGTGGCCGGGTCGTAAAGCTCCGCGCCGTTTAGAGCGAAACAACTTTGCGGAGGTGGACCACAACTGAAGCCTCCTGCGACCAGCACTTTGCCGTTTTGAAGTAATGTCGCCGTGTGCGTGTTGCGATCCGCGTTGAGATCAGCGGTGCGACTCCATATTCCCGTTGCTGGATCATAAAGCTCTGCGCTCTTGAAACTTCTGTTGCTGTCGTTGCCCCCGGCAACAAGGACTTTGCCGTTAGGCAACAAGGTTGCTGTGTGAAACTGTCGGCCTTGATTCAGATTGCCGGTGATAGTCCAACTCGGACCAGTCGGCGTTGGAGTTACGGTCGGCGTAGGCGTCGCAGTGGGAGTAACGGTTGGAGTAGGTGTTGGCGTCGGAGTTGGGGTTGGTGTGGGAGTTGGTGTCGGCGTCGCCGTCGTGATGAATTGAATATCAAACACGCCTGCCGGAGTGCCGGCGTGCAAAGAGTTTCCCGAAGCGTCTATGGCCAACGCATTGATGTTCAGATTGGTTGGACCGTCGTTGAACGGGTTCCAGGTTGCGCCGCCATCTACGCTCTTGAATACGCCATAGGTTGCTGGAAGACCACCGCGGTCATAGGTCCCCGCGTAAAGGACATTGGGGTGGACTGGGTCGATCACCAGCGAAGAAACACCGCTACTCGGTAACTCCGCTCCAATTCGGTTCCAAGTTTTGCCGCCGTCAGTGCTTTTGTAAATTCCGCAGGTGTCAGCGCCGAGTGTGCACGCCGAAACGTAGAGAGTGGCGGTATTGATTGGGTCGATCGCCAGCGCAGAAGCCGCGTCAAGAAATGTACCGCCGTCGCTATCTGATCTGTTCCATGTCGCGCCTCCATCGGTGCTCTTGAACACGCTGGTGCTATAACAGTCATCATAGGTCGCATAGAGTGTGCTTGGGTCTTTGGGATCGATCACGAGCAATGAGGGATATATGAAACCTCCAGTAGTGTTCCAACTGGCTCCGCCGTCGGTACTCTTGAATAAGGAATCGGTAAGGACATAGATGACTGACGAATTACTCGGAGCTACTACGGCCAAGGACGCATAAGCATCAGCAGCGCCAGGATGGGCACTGGTCCACGTCGCGCCGCCATTAGTGCTCTTCGAAAGCTGATAACTGTCGCCCACCCGGGCATAAATTATGTTCGGGTTGCGAGGATCGAACGCCAGGGGAAAGAAATTGTTTGGATTCCAACTTCCACCGTTGTCAATACTCTTGAATGTAGAGGTGTCACTCCCTGCATAGACATTCGCATTTCCCGGGTTGACTGCCACGGAACTCACATTGATTCCGCGCAGGCCCTTATTCATAGCCTTCCAACTGGCGCCACTGCTTGAGCTCTTGAATACTCCACCGTCAGTTCCGGCACAAAGGATATCCGGATTATGAGGATCGATCGCCAACGCGTTGATGCCAAGATTAGTGAGACCGTCGTTCAATGCGCTCCAGCTTCCTCCGCTGGTGCTCTTGAAAACGCCGCGCTGAGTTCCGGCATAGATGATGTTCGGATTAGCAGGATCAATCAGAATCGAGCTGACGCGCCAGAAGTCGCGCTGGCCATTGTCCCTGATGTTGTAAGCGGGAAGGCCATCGTTGAAAGCGTTCCAGCTTGCCCCGCCGTCATTGCTTTTATAAACGCCAAGGCTTTCAGTTCCAACATAGATAACGTTCGTATTGGTTGGGATCGCCAGCGTATAGACCGTGCTTCGGCTATCCAAACCCACGTTGACTAGAATCCAGCCTCTGCCATTGTCGGTGCTCTTCCAAACTGCGCCGCCCCCAACAGAACCCGCCGCATAGATCACGTTTGGGTGAACCGGATCGATCGTCAATGTATGATGAACGGCATAGGGCAATATGCTGTACTTCGTTATGCTCCAGCTTTCGCCACCGTCCGTGGTCTTGTAGATAGCTTTGTAGGTGACGCTGGGGTCGGTGATGTCTGGCCCCGCGGCGTAAACGATGGCCGCATTTGTAGGATCAACCGCCAGGGCGAGTACATTAATGGGGCCGTACTGATTCTCTAAGCCAATGTTGATGGCCTTCCAACTTGTGCCGCGGTCGGTGCTCTTATAGATACCATGCCCGGCCACGTAGATAGTCGGCGGCGAAGTTGGAGCAATCGCCACGATTTGCGCTGAGGCATTTGTAAGACTGCTGCCCCAGCTATCACCACCGTTAGTGCTCTTGAACACCCCGCTGCCGTTAGCCGCAAAGATCGTGGCTGGATCGCTTCGATCAATTGCCAAAGAGAGCGCCATCCCGCCTTCAGGTCCGTTGCTGCTCCACCTGTTCAAGCTTAGCGGGTTTTCTTGACTCGATGCGGACGAGACCAAGCCAGAGTCCGATTGCTTTGCCGACGCCGGTCTGATGCAAGCGAATGGTAGGGCAATCCCAACCACTAAACCGACCAGTGCTAATGCTAAACCGCATAGCTGTCGCGCGTGGTTTGTTTGGTTCTTCATACGAGCCTCCTCAAGACTGGCGATTTGCTGTTTCTAACTGCTCCTTGTAGCGACGTGATTTTGACTCTCATGGTCCGAAGCGTTGCCTGTACTCGGTGGATGAGATGAAGGCCTTAACCATTTCGGCCTGAACGAAGTTGCCGTTGAATTGGTTCAGCTTATTCAGCCAGAAGTTGTAACCCTGAAAATCAAGCGTCGGTTCCGGTGGGTCGTTGGGATTGCGGCGCAGGTAGCCGAAGTACTGCATTAAGACGAACGCGCGGTTGAATTCCTGTTGCCTTAGCGTTGAGTTATCCGCAACACGCCGCAGCGCGCGAGCACGTGCCGCCAAGTCGGCGGTTGTTGTCGCCGAATCGAATTCACTAATTGTGACCGAACGGTCACTCGATGAAGGCACGACACCAGCATTAGCGAAGAGCGTGTCAACGAACTCTGCCGGTGTCATTGAAGCGAGGTACGCTGACGTAAACCGGTCGTCGCCCACGTCGGGGTCAAACAAAAAGAGTTGCTTGTTAGACTCCAGCATCTGCTCCCAGCCTGGCTGCCCGACTATTACACCCTGTCCCACCTGCGCCGTTTCTCCCAGGAACTCGTCCACCTTGACCGGGACCGGCGCGCCGGGAAGATTGCCATGCGCGGCTTTGTTAACCCGATAGACGAAATAACCGGTCTCCTGAAATTCAATCGAGAGATAGAAGGCGGCGGAGACGTTGATACGCTTCACTTCAATGCACTGTTGGTTTGTGTTGCAGGAAGCGATCTCGTTGGTCCAAAAGGCGAGGCCGTCCTTGTCCGGGACGCGGTTGAGAAAATCAATATAGTGTTGGTGGACGAAGAACTTCGCGTCGTCAACGATATTTATGTTCGGACTGGAGCCGGGATCATACAACTCGGCGGTATTACCAGAGAAGCCCCCGGCGACCAGAACCTTTCCGTTGGGCAGCAATGTCGCTGTGGAACCACCGCGGGCCGTAGTCTGGTTAGCGGCAGTGATGGTCCATCTCCCTGTGGCCGGGTCGTACAGTTCCGCGCTGTTAAGGGCGTCGGAGAAAGAGCCTACGACGAGGACATTACCGCTGGACAACAGCGTCGCTGTGTGAAAAACGCGCGCCGTGCTGAGATTGCCAGTGGCGCTCCATGTCCCGGTGGCGGGATCATACAGCTCGCTACTGTTAAAGATGGCGACATTAACAACATCGCCTCCCGCGATCAGGACTTTGCCATTGGCTAGCAGCGTCGCTGTCGGAAGAGTACGTGCGGTGTTGAGGTTGCCGGTGTAAGCCCAGGTCCCTGTGGACGGGTCGAACAACTCGGCGCTGTCAGTAACGTGGCTGAGAGTATCGGCGCCGCCCGCGACCAGGACCTTGCCACTTGGCAAGAGCGTCGCTGTGTGAACAGCGCGGGCAGTGTTGAGATTGCCGGTGCGGCTCCACGTCCCGGTCGCAGGGTTGTAAAGTTCTGCTGTGTTGAAGTTAGAGTTGACGGCGAAGTCCCATCCGCCGGCAACTAACACTCTTCCATCGGACAGCACCGTCATAGTGTGAACAAAGCGAGCCGTGTTGAGACTGCCGGTACTGGTCCACATCCCAGTCACTGGGTCGTACAACTCTGCGCTGTTGAGAGTGACGCAACGTGACGTGGAACAGTTGTTGAAGCCTCCGGCAATAAGGACCTTGCCATTTGGCAGCAGCGCTGCCGTGGGAAGAATGCGCGCTTCTTTAAGATTGCCGGTGGGAGTCCAGATTCCCGTCGCGGGATCATACAGCTCAGCAGAATTATCGCTAGAGCCTCCGGCAGCCAGGACCTTGCCGTTGGGAAGTAGCGTTGCTGTGCCACGTTCGCGGCCTGTGTTGAGACTGCCCGTGTAGCTCCAACTCGGGTAAACCGTCTGTGCAGTTGCGACTCTTGCGGTACCCAGGAGCAGGGTGGCTGCACTCATCAAACCGGCGATTGCTAATATTAGACCGACGCGATGTCGAGCGTGGTTTTGTATATTGTTTGCAGGACGCATTTCATTTCTCCCTTCGGGCAAAGCGCAAAGCTCTTGGGCGAATAGATTGATAGAATGATCGCAACTTGAGATAGAAACGATTTCGTCTTGAGCCGCTGGGAGGGGACGTGTTTTGACCGGCGCAAATCAACGCGCGAGCTTCTGGCGATAGGCGTTGCTTCAAAGAGCGGACAGCCTCGACGAGGATCAGTTGGCCCTCAGGTGAATCCGGCTCGACTGGCTCGAGTGAATCGGCGTCATTGAGCGAAACTTCGTCGTCCGTTTGTGAAGGCTGCGCGTCGGACCTTTCTTCAGGCCGCCATTCGCCGGAAACGACTGTCACCCGGCGGTGGTAGGCATTGACTTCGATTCGTCGGTATTTGCTCAATTGATTCTCCTTGTTGCGGGTCGCACTCTACGCTTCGTTCGAACGAGAGTAACGAGTCAGTGACGATCAAGTGACGAGAAAACGGCGAAGAATCGCCGAAAGCTATTGACTACGTGGTAAGAGAGTCTATGATGAGCGTCACGAAGTACTGGGAGCGCAGGCGTCCCGCCTGCATCTTCTGTTTTCGCGCTGCGCGCTCATTGCAGGCGGGACGCCTGCGCTCCCAGTAAGAACGATGCAAAGACTAACTCACCAAACACGTTGTTTCGATGGCTTCACGCTGGATTTGACGCGCGGCTGCCTGCTGCGTGGGACTCAAGAGATCAAACTGCGCCCCAAACCGTTTGAAGCTCTTAAGTACTTAGTAGAAAACCCGGGCCGGCTAATCAGCAAAACTGAATTGATCGAAGTTATCTGGCCTGATACGGCGGTGACAGACGATTCACTCGTGCAGTGCTTGATCGAAGTTCGTCGCGCCTTGAATGATGACGCGCAACAGATGATCAAGACTGTGCCTCGGCGTGGTTACATTTTCGATCAGCCGGTACGCGACAACGCCTCAATCACGTCAGTAACAACTGTTACTGAGGAGAGTGGCGTTCAACTCATCATTGAAGAGGAAGAGACAAACGGACACGGAGTGATCGATGCGCAAGCGCTGCCGGCCGCTCGCAGTATTGGCCTGATCTCGGCGCACAAAGCTACAAGCATCGAGCGTCTGACTACGGCGATCAAACAGCACAAGTGGGCGGCAGCAATTGGCGTCTTAACCCTGGCCGTCGCGGCTGCGGGCACGGTCTATTTCACGCGTCCCGGCGAAGCGATTGATTCAGTTGCCGTCATGCCATTCGTCAACGTTAGCGCTGACCCGAACATGGAATACCTCTCAGACGGGCTCAGCGACAGCATCATTAACCGCCTTTCGCAGTTGCCTGGTTTCAAGGTAATCGCGCTCAATTCGGTCCTGCGCTACAAGGGCAAGCAGACAGACCCGCAAGTGATAGGACGCGAGTTAAATGTGCGAGCGGTACTAATGAGCCGGCTCGTTCAGCATGGCGATGATATTTCGATCAGCACTGAGTTGGTAGATGTGCGAGACAACAGGCATCTGTGGGGTGGGCAGTATAACCGCAAACTGGCGGACATCATGACGGTGCAAACGGAGATCGCGCAGGAAATATCGCAGAAGTTGCGGCTGCGCTTGAGCGGCGAGGAGAAGAAGCGGTTGACCAAGCGCTACACCGAGAATGGCGAGGCTTACCAGCTTTACGTGATGGGACGTTATTTCCGGCGTACGAGGTCGGAAAAGGGATTTCAGAAAAGCGTGGATTACTTCGAGCAGGCAATCAAGAACGACCCGAATTACGCGCCGGCTTATGCCGGGTTGGCGGGAACGTACGCCTTCCTTGGAGGCAGCGGTCTGTTGCCCCCAAAGGAGGCCCTCCAAAAAGAGGAGTGGGCAGCGCTGAAGGCTTTGGAGATTGATAGCGATCTCGCCGAAGCTCACGCGGCCATGGCAGCACTTGTCAGGAAGCGGGACCTGAATTGGTCAGCTTCCGAGGATGAATTCAAACTTGCTCTGGAACTTAACCCAAACTCTGTTGACGCTCACCAGAATTATGCGATGTCGCTAGCGGCGTGGGGGCGATTCGATGAAGCCATGCTGCATCTGAAACGAGCCGAAGAGATTGATCCCCTCTCGCCCATTACAAAAGCGGAAATCGGAAATCTCTTCTATTTTTCCCGCCAGTACGATCGAGCAATCGAACAATTTCAAAAGATCATAGAGATGGACCCAAACTTCGCTCCGGCTCACAATCGCCTCCAAAGGGCTTATCTGGCAAAGGGAATGTATGAGGAGGCCATCACAGAGCAGAAAAAGGCTATTGCTTCAGATCAGCCCGAAGGGAGATGGGGAAGAGTTGCAGATCTCGGATATGCCTATGCGGTGGCGGGAAAGAGAGCAGAAGCGCAGAAGATACTTGATGATTTGAAGGAGCTAGCAAAGCAACGTTATGTCTCGCCTAATGCATTTGCGGTAATCTATATGGGCCTTGGCGACAAGGATCAGGCTTTCGTATGGTTAGAAAAGACCTTTGAGGCGCGCCCTGATAATTTGTACTTTCTCAAAGTAGGTCCGCAGTATGACAGCCTGCGCTCAGATCCGCGCTTTGCCGATCTGCTGCGGCGCATGAAGCTGGCCTAGCGAAGCGAAAGCTTCGGGCTTGCTCCCTGCAAATAGCAACCCAAAGGTTGAACCCCAAAGTCGGTATGATCGCGAGAAAGCCAACCTTTTTACTTTTGCCTTTTGCCTTTTTACTTTTGCCTTCTCTTAGTGCGCTTGCTCAAACCCAAACCACGGGTCGTATTGCCGGAACCGTGAAGGACCAGAACGGAGCCGTCATCGTTGGTGCGGAGGTGACCGTAGTAAGTCGTACGACCGGAGACGAGCGGAAAGTCACCACCGATGCGACTGGCGACTACACAGTCGCACTCTTGCTGCCCGGCACGTACCGGATAGGCGTTGCGGCCAACGGATTCAGTACGCAGATCTTTGATACTGTTCAGGTAGTCATCACTGAAACCACACTAGTCGATGCAGACCTCACCGTGGCTGGAGTAATTGCTGATCCGGTTGTAGTGCGGATTGCGCCACTTGTCCACAGAGATGGGCCGCAGCTTGGCCGCGTGGTTGGTTCGCGGGCGGTGTCAGAGTTACCGCTGGCGACACGCAACTTCACGCAAATCCTGGGGCTGTCCCCTGGCACATCTGCCGATCTTCCTGACAACACCGCCGTAGGTCGCAACTCGCAGGATATCTCGGTCAACGGCGCGCGAACGACGCAAAACAGTTACCAGATCAACGGCGTGGATGCCAACAACATAAGAAATAACAACTCATTGCGACTTGCAGTGCCGGCGCCAGAGACCATCCAGGAATTCAAAGTGCAGACCTCGCTTTATGACGCCACCTTCGGCCGCTCAGGTGGCGGCAACGTTCAAGCCGTCACCAAGAGCGGCGCTAACGACTTTCATGGAGCCGCCTACGAATACTTCCGAAACGACGCGCTCAACGCTAACAACCCTTTCTTGAAGGCAGCGGGCGTAACCCGACCTGGGCTGAAGCGCAATGTTTTCGGCGGCTTGCTAGGCGGCCGTCTCAAGAGAGACAAAGCGTTCTTCTTCATTTCATATCAGGGCACGCGCGAGCGCAACGGAGCGTCGGACAACAGCCTGTCGTCCAGTGTTTTGATCGACCCGAGTCTGACTGATGATCGCTCCGAGCAGACACTGCGCAGAACATTCAATCTGCCCTCGATCAACCCTATCGCCCTCGCACTTTTGAATGTGAAGCTACCAAGCGGTCAATTCCTGATCCCAACACCGCAAGCGAACGGCCAGTATTCCGGCTCTGCCCCATCGAGCTACCAGGAAGACCAGTTCAACGCTAATGTCGACTATCGTATCAACGAACGGAACTGGCTTGCGGTGAAGTCCTTCTCCTCAAACGCGCCGCTGACCCTGGCGCTGTTCAGCGGTCCAAACGTTCCGGGCTTCACTGCCGATCAAGAGACCGACAACCGATTAGTCTCCATTCAAGACACTTACACCTTCAGCTCGACCGTGACCAACGAGGCACGCATCGGCTACCACTTCATTCGACAGACCTCGTTCCCCCACGAGCCGGTGAAAGACTCTGACATAGGAATCAGCCGGGCCAACGCCAATACCTTTCCTGGCCTGCCACTGATTCGCATCGCGCAAAATGCCGGCGGGATTGTCTTCGGCACGGCGAATGTGAATATAGACCTGGCGTTCGCTGTCCCTTCAGTTACGCTTGGTGACAATCTTTCGATCACGCGCGGTAAGCACAGTATCCGCACGGGCGCCGAAGTCATTTACTACCAACAGAACATCACGCAGAACCTAAACACCCGAGGTCAGATCGATTTCAGTAATTTCAATAATTTCCTGACGGGTACGGTTAATCAGTCGGTCTTTGGCACGGGCATCAACTACCGCAGCTTACGGACCACCGATTACAACCTCTTCGTCGAGGATGACTCTAAGTTTTCGCGGAAGCTAACGCTCAATCTCGGATTGCGCTACGAATTAGACTTACCGCCTTATGACACGCGCGGACGCATCACGACTTTCGACCCGGCACTCTACAAACCGCGCCTGCTTGTCGTGGGGGGCATTCCCCGCGGTCCACCCATCGGCGGATTCGTGCAGGCAGGAAACGTGATCCCGCAATACGATCTGCCGGATGTGCCAAACGTCGGCAAGCGCATCGTCAGAAGCATTGACCCGAACAACTTTGCCCCGCGTATTGGCTTTGCCTACTCGCCGCTTGATTCAGGCAGCCTGGTCGTGCGCGGCGGCTATGGCATCTTCTACTCGCGCATATCAGTCCTGCACCTCTCAACCGCGGTTCAATTGCCACCAAACTGATAAACCGCCTTTTGCCAATCCCTTCTTTGACGCGCCAACGGTGAATAAATTCCCGATCTTCGTACCGGGCGTCGACCTCACGACCACGGTCTTCGACCGCCACCTCCGCACTCCTTATTTTCACCAATACAACATGAGTGTGCAGTACCGAGTGCGTACAGACTTGCTACTAGAGGTCGCTTACGTCGGCACCCGCGGGCTGAACTTGTTTCGCAATGTCGGCATCAACCAGGCGCGGCTCGCCAGCCCGCAGCATCCGATTATCAATGAAGTGCTCCGCGCCCTAAACCTTCCCGAAGATGTGATCACGACCAACACTCCTGCAAACGCGCAACTGCGAGCGCCCTTTCAGGGCGCCTCGATCATTGGCTTCGCCCAAAGTCAGACCACGGCGCAGTCGAGCTACAACTCGCTCCAGATTAGTTTGACGAAGCGGCTGTCAAAAGGGCTGCAACTGCTCGGCTCGTACACCTACGCCAAGTCAATTGACAACGCCTCAGGTGGCGTTAGTGGTGGAGCAGGAGTTGATTCCGGCCCCATTCTCGGCAACCAGCATGACAACCGTGCCAACCGTGGCGTGTCAGACTTTGACCGTACGCATCGCTTTGTCTTGAGCTATCTGTGGGACTTATCACGACCAGCTTTGGCCGCGAAGTCAACCGCCGGCCGATTGCTGTTCTCCGATTGGCAGGTAGCAGGGATCATTACCGCGATGTCTGGTATGCCGATTGACATTGTCGACTCAGGCGCCGGCTCATTCTACGGACTGAATGCAGCAAACGCCCTCGCGCGACCAAACTATGCGTCGGGCGCAACGCGCGGCACAGCGACTAGGAACATTCCCCCAGGTTACTTCTTCAACCCGCTTG
>QHXG01000705.1 GCA_003222845.1 Acidobacteriota bacterium
AATGTTTGGCGCGCCGGAATACGTTTACCATTGGGAGTCACCACTCGGCCGCGACATTTATCGCATCGGCGATGCCATCGGAATTGGCGCCGTCGCGGCGCTGGTCGACGGCAAGGTCGTCAAAGTTTCCGACGTCGCCGAACGCAATTGGCGAATCATCAACGCCGGCCCGGTGCGCGTGGTGGTTGAGCTTACTTACAAGGGTTGGAAAGTTGGAAGCCGCGAAGTTAATCTCACGTCCCGCATGACGCAGTGGGCGGGCAAGCATGGCTTCGAGCATCAGGTAATGGCTGAGAACGCTGACGGTTTGACGTTAGTTACCGGCATTGTAAGGCAACCGGGTCTGCAGGAAAAAGTTTTCGCGCCCACAGCAAGCGAGCCGGCATTGATCCGCGCCTGGTGGGGACATCAGGTCGAAGAGGAAGGACCTCCCGCCACCGCAACTCATATGCTGCCCGATCAAAATCTCGGTTTGGCAATCATCGCGCCGGGAGTTCGGAGTAAAACGATCGCCGACGACCCGCTCAACCTGCTGGTGCAACCGCAGTTCGAAAATGGAAGAGCAACTTGGTACGTCACTGGTGTGTGGGACCAGGAGAACAGCGACAACCTCAGCGTGACGGCCCAAAATGCGGAGGCGAAAGCTCGCTACGGCTCGCTCTCTTTGCCGGCGCTGGCGCCAAAAAACCTCGACGACTTCGTAAACATGGTTCGCGAGACGAGTCGCCGCCTTACTCAGCCTGCTCGGGTGGCCGTCCTGTCATCACGAGCAGCGCCGCAATCCGCGCCGCCCGATACTCTGCAACCGGCACGAAAGAAAACCTACGAAGAAGGTACTGCGCTCTTACAACAATCAGCCGAGCGCACGGCCCAAAAGTGGGAGCCGATACTTTCAAAGACGGCTCCCGAAGAAGTCACCCGCGACAAAGGCGAAGGCTTCTTCACTGAAGGCGACAATCAAACCGGAGAATGGAAAGCGCAAAAAGGTTTTTACTGGACCGGCAATTTTTGGGTGGGCGAGTTGTGGCAGCTCTATGGTAAGACGAAAGACGAACGCTTTCGTCGCTGGGCCGAAGCTTGGAATGCCCGGCTGCTGGGCAAAGAATCAACCGAGAATCACGATACGGGTTTCCTGAATTATTACTCGTCGGTGCTCGGCTATCGTCTGACAAAGGATTCGAAATATCGTGAAGGTGGATTGCGGGCGGCGGCGCGTTTGCAGCAGCTCTACAATCCGACTACTGAGTTAGTGGCCGCTTGGGAGGTGAAGGGCGACGACACGATCATCGATACGATGATGAATCTGCAGATCTGGTGGTGGGCCTCGCGCGAGACCAACGATCCCCAGTGGCGCGCTCTTGGTTTGAAACATGCGCTGAGGTCGGCTGAATGGCTGGTGCGGGCCGACGGTTCAGTGGCTCAATCGGTTCATTACAACCCCGGCGATAATCGGCAGGAGTTTTATTCCTCGCAGGGGGCAAACAGCGTGTTGAGATTTCCGAACACCGCCCGGCCCGGCGAGAAGGTTTTCACGCATACCCGTCAGGGTTTTGCTGCGGATACAACCTGGTCGCGGGGCGCAGCCTGGGCGCTATATGGTTTCTCGGTAGGTTACGCAGAAACAAAAGATCCGCGTCTGCTGCAAACGGCGGAGAAGATCGCGGGTTACGTTTTCGAGCATCTTCCTGAAGACGGTGTGCCCTGGTATGACTTTGTGGACGAGGGCGTGCATTTTCGCAACCGCGATACGTCCGCCGCGGCGCTCATCGCGGGCGGGCTGTTGCGGCTCTCGGAGTTGACGGCGGATCGAACTCGCTCGGCTACTTATCGCCGCGAAGGCGAACGCATCGTGCAATCGCTCATCGACCGGTACCTGACGCCAGTAAGCGCTGACGATAAGACACCGCCCGGCGTACTCCGCCACGGGTCGAGCACCCGGCCAAGCGATGTGACTTTGGTTTACGGCAACTACTATTTGCTGGAAGATCTCCTGTGGCTCGACGAGCACAAGAAGTAGCATAGACTTTAGTCTGTGATTCTTTTGTTTGAGAGGGTGGCATGATGAAACCTAAATTGAATACTTACCAAACTCG
>QHXG01000706.1:0-2745 GCA_003222845.1 Acidobacteriota bacterium
GGCCGTTCCAAAGCGCCGCTTCAAAGCCAAGGCAATCGTCGCGGGAATATGGCTGCGCGCGTGGACAAGGTCGATCCGGTTACGGCGAACGAGCTTCTTTGCCAGACGCACTCCGTTGGCGACGTCGTACATTGTGGCCGGCAACGACGGCCTTTGATGATAGCGTAACCAATGCCACTCGATGCCGGCTTCCGCGAGTTGCCGCTTCAGCTCCGCGCATCGGTTTCGACCCTCCGTTCCAAACGCAGCCCTGCGTTCGAAACTCAGCAGAGTGAACCGAACACCCGCCCTTGCCAATTCACGCAAATAGGGAATCACCTGGCTCTGACCCAGCGGATCAAGCATCCCGTTATAAGAGATGAACAGCACGCGCTTTCCGTCAAGGTCCATAGTCAACCTTACGCCTCGTCCACTGTCCCGCGCGGGAGGCGCGCGAGTCGAAGAGTCGGGCTGTGTCCTCTTTCATAAACAGCGCGAAATAGATTTCCTCACCTATGTAATAATCCACTGCGGCGCGCATCAGGCGAGGGGTCGAAAAGTCCTCACCAGCCGGTAGAGCGGCGGCAGATATGTCAGCAGCCCGGCCATTACCGCCTGCGAGTTGAAAGGAGGAGTCCAAACGCGTTTCGCAGCGCAGGCTTGCGCTCTGGTGAACCTGCCCTTCCGATAATAATCGACGGCCCGCCAGTAGCTCTGAATAGCCTTGATTGTCCGGTCGTACTTATAGTCGAGATAGGAGTTGAGGTAGTCGTAAGTTCGGACGACCTCACGGGCATTTCCCGAGGTGTTCGCGGCGGAGAAGGTTCCTCCGGAATGAATCCGGTACGCTCCCATCACTTTATTGATATAGCCAATCTTACCGTATTGCGCGTTCAAAACGTGTAAAGAGAAATCGGCGATGCGCAGCGTGTAGAAACAATCAGGGAACTCTTTAATCAGCCCGTTCCTAAAGACCGCCGCACAAGTCGGAATAAAGTTACCCAGCCCCAACAAATCTTCGATCGTCGAAATCTTCTTATGACCGAAGCGTGGGCTAATGCGGGAAGCTTCGTTCCCGCCTTCATGAAATACTCTGACAGCGTGAAAGCAGATCGCGCACTCCGCATGCGAATCGAGGAAATTAACTTGCTCCTGCAACTTTGTCGGAGAAGTCCAATAATCATCACCCTCCAGCAACGCGATATACTGGCCGCGGCACGCCTGCAGGGTGCGAGCAAAATTTCGATTCGCGCCAAGATTCTTCTCCGGCAGCATCAGGCGGATCGTATTTGGATAGCGCTGCTGGTACTCAACCAAAATCTGACGCGTATGGTCTGCCGAACAATCCTCGCCGACTACGATTTCAAATTCGAAGTTTGTCTTTTGCGCCAGCGCACTCTCTAGCGCTTGCGTGATAAACCGCTCGTGATTATATGTAATGAGGCAAACACTTAGTTTCATACTGCCGAAAGCCTCCCGCTAACTTCCTCACCGTGCGAGACAACCAGGCGCATGACCTGGCCGATAGCTGCAATCTGTTCGACGCCTACGGCAGTGCCAGTCGGAAGCACCAGGACCCGTTTGACTAGTTTTTCGGTCTCTGGCAGCAGCAGCCTCGCCTGGGGGAAGTAGGAACGATACGGTTCCATCCGATGACATCCGGGATAGAAATAGCGGCGCGCGATCACATTCTCAGCCCAGAGAATCTTGAGCAACCGGTCGCGGCTAACACGGGTTATACTTTCATCGATCTCCAAAACGATGTACTGATAATTGCTTTGTTCTCGCTCGTCGAAGCTGAGCATCTTCACGCCCGGTACACTTGCCATTTCCGTCTGGTATTGCTGATAGTTGCGCCGGTTAACGGAGACAAAGTCGTCCAGGCTTTCGAGACTCGTCAATCCCATCACCGCGGAAAGCTCGCTCATCTTGCCGTTAATGCCAATGTAGATTACGTTGTCGTATCCTGAAAACCCGAAGTTCTTCATCAAGCGGATTCGAGCCGCCAACTCATCGTCGTTAGTAGTAACCGCGCCGCCTTCAAACGTGTTGAAGAACTTAGTGGCGTGAAAACTGAATACCTCGGCGTCGCCAAAGCTGCCCAGCATCCTTCCCTTGTGCGAGCAGGCGAGACCATGCGCGGCATCGAACATCAGCCTCACTTTGTGCCGATTGGCAATCGCGGCGAGCGCCTCGATGTCGCACGGTTGTCCCCACAAGTGCACGCCGATGATGCCGCTCGTGCGGGGCGTAATCAGTTCTTCCACGCGGCTCGGGTCGATCATGTGATTGCGCGGGTCTATATCACAAAAGACAGGCGTAATCTTCTGCCATTGGAGCGCGTGGGCAGTTGCAATAAAAGTGAAAGAAGGAATAATGACTTCACCGCTGAGATCAGCGGCACGAATGGTAATTTCCAGGGCGACTGTCGCATTGCACATTGCGATGCAGTGTTTGACGCCCAGAAAATCAGCAAGGTTTCTTTCAAGTTGTTGGACGTACGGACCATCATTGGTAAGCCACCTTCTATCCAACAGATCGTTGATTCGTGCCAAGAGCCGTTCACGGTTACCAATGTTGGGTCTCCCTACATGCAATTTCTCAGCGAAGGCAGGGAGATCTCCAAAGATGGCCAACTCATCCACTTCCTGTTTCATAACGGGTCCAGGCATCGATCAACCCAGCGCTAATGGTTTTAGGCGTAGTTCAAATCTTTCTTGTCCCAGGGTAACCTCAAGTCCACTATGACCAGGAAAAGTCAACGCC
>QHXG01000706.1:2756-3363 GCA_003222845.1 Acidobacteriota bacterium
CTAACCTTAGCAAATCGCGACTACTCATCTTCTCCCATTCCGCCTGCTGCTTCAGTTCATAGAATTCTTTCTTCCTATGATAAGTTCCCCCGGCAGGCTGTGGATGTGCGGGGATATTTTTCCCATCGGTGATCCGCGGCAAATATTTCAGGAAGAGATTTTCCTCGGCCTCTCTAACCCTCTGAAAAAGAGAACCGCCGGTGTCGCTTTCATTATACTGAACGCGAATCTGTGCAACTATTGGCCCCTCATCCACACCCGCGGTAATCTCATGAAGAGTTGCCCCGGCTGGCGTTTCTTCCCATAGTGCCCAAAAAATCGGGTAATAGCCCCGCCCCCACGGCAAATACCCCGGGTGAAGGTTGAAAATCTTTTGATATTTCCTTATCAGGTCCGGCTTCAATATCGCACTGTAATGAAGTGAGAAACCGATTTGACTGGGAACGTAGTCGACGAAGTTCACATTCCCCAGAATTGTCCTAAGACCTAAAGCCCGAGAGCGTTCGGCGAGCTCTTCATCCAAAGTGATTACCTGCTCGATTTGGTCAATTGCGACACGCTCGAGTGCCCAACTGCCGATGTCACTTCCGAGCAATAAATCTAACTT
>QHXG01000707.1 GCA_003222845.1 Acidobacteriota bacterium
GACGGACGATGGGTGATCTATAGTTATCTTGGCGTGGCTGGTTCGAGCGAGTTTTAGCTCATGGAAGGTGCCTGCCGATGGTGGAGAGCGGATATCACTGTCGAATGATAGCTGGGCCTCGGCCCTCTCTCCGGATGGTAAACTCGTCGTATATCTTCAGCGCGTTGGAGGAAGCGTGCTCCTCTGGAAAATAAGCATCACACCGTTTGCAGGCGGCGAGCCGCTTCAAACGTTTAATGTGACATCCGAGTCCCGCCCTAGTTCGCGTTGGACGCCAGATGGTCGTGCGATTATCTACATCGTCACACACGGCGGTGTTTCCGGCGTGACGAATCCTTGGTCTACATTGGCCGCGGATGGCATCTTTTCCGGCGTGACGAACCTCTGGATGCAGCCGCTTGATGGTGGCCCACCGAAACAGTTGACTAACTTCGCTTCTGAAAGTTTTTTCGCATTAGACTGGTCACGCGATGGTAAGCTCGTGTATGGGCGCGGCGAGACCACTAGTGACGCCGTCTTGATTAGTGATTTCTGATGAACTCATGATTTTGACGGCAAAGCTTCTTACTCTCTCAAACGAACGGCTTTACAATTTTGATATTTCTCCCGATTTTCAAGAAATCGCCTACTCACTCGGTAACGAATCGAGCGAAGCAGTTCTAATCGGGAATTTCAGAAACTAGTAATAGCGCCTTTTCAATCTGTACGACGCCTGGGTGAACGCGACGAAGCTGCACCCTATCACTGATCCGCTCGGTTCCTGCTCCGAAACGGCCGCTTGATTGGCAACTATGCGCTCTCGTACAATCTCAAATTGCGTTTGGAGTTCACGCTTTTAATGCGTCACGAAGACAACCTAAAGGTTGAACTCTGAACCGTAATCGCGAGTGTTTAGAGTTCAAGCTTTAGCTTGCGTGGTATCGCAGCTCCAAACTCAAGGTCGAACTTTGAACTCGAAGAGTCATCATGAATATCGATAAAGTCTTAACCAAAGTTTTCGGCAGCAGCAACGAACGTTTTTTGAAGTCGATCCAGCCGGCGATTGCCAAGATCAACGAGTTCGAGCCTTCCATTCAAAAGCTTTCCGATGAACAATTACGCGAGCGCACAGCTTTCTTCAAGGCCCAGGTTGCGGATGCGGTCAAAGATGCACGTGACAAGGACGATCGGAAATATCGCGAACAGGAAGTCTTGAGTGAAATTCTGCCGGAAGCCTTCGCGATCGTGCGCGAAGCCAGTGTGCGCACGACCGGCATGCGGCATTTCGACGTCCAGTTGATCGGCGGGCTGGTATTGCATCAGGGCAAGATTGCCGAGATGCGCACCGGTGAAGGCAAGACACTGGTTGCTACTCTACCGGCTTACTTAAACGCGCTGACCGGCCGCGGCGTGAACGTGATCACGGTGAATGATTACCTGGCCTCGCGCGACGCCGAATGGATGGGCCAGATCTATCGCTTCCTCGGTCTGGAAGTTGGCTGCATCCAGAACGACATGGACGACTTTGAGCGTCAGACAGCCTATGCCGCCGACATTACTTACGGTACGAACAATGAATTCGGCTTCGATTATCTGCGCGATAACATGAAGTTCGATCTCGCGACGTGCGTTCAGCGCGGTCACTACTTCGCGATTGTTGATGAAGTTGATTCGATCCTGATCGACGAAGCGCGCACGCCGCTGATCATCTCCGGCCCTTCGGAAGAATCTACCGACAAGTATTATCAGGCGAACGCAATCATCCCGCAGCTTGTTCGCGGCGAAGAGCTTGAAGAAAACAAGAAGACCGGCGATTACGTCGTCGACGAGAAGAATCATTCAGCCGTGCTGACGGAAGAAGGCGTGGACAAAGCCGAGCGACTGCTCGGGGTCGGGAATCTTTACGAGCCGTCGAACATGGAATTGCTGCATTGCGTCGAGCAGGCGTTGAAAGCGCACACGCTTTATCGGCTCGATCATCAGTACGTGGTGCAGGATGGCGAGGTAATTATCGTCGATGACTTCACCGGGCGTTTGATGAAAGGCCGTCGCTGGTCCGACGGATTGCATCAGGCGGTCGAAGCCAAGGAAGGCGTGAAGATCGAGCGCGAGAATCAGACCCTCGCCACGATCACTTTGCAA
>QHXG01000131.1:0-10020 GCA_003222845.1 Acidobacteriota bacterium
TCCGAAATCATCCTGACAATTTCCCTAGATCGATTAGATCGATTATCAAATTCCCATAAGAATCCAGTTCGGCCAAGATGCCACCTGAAATCAGCGTTGTTGCCGAATACTCCGTCACAATGCCTGGCACACGCAATCTTGCTCCGCCCTGAAGTCCCTCGCGTCGATAAACAGCAACGTGCAGCTTCTTTCGATCGAAATACGTTTCCGCAAAATCATGCGGCTTAGCAAATCGCCTTGACGACGAACGACTGGCCCGACGAGTCTTCAGTTTTTCGACGACACCGACGGATCGCAGGCGCGCGCTGACAATCTCAACGACGTTCTTTTCCTGCGCGTAGCCGTAACGGGCGCGATGCGCCCGATGAAAGGCCGCCGCGATGTCGCCACGCGTTTGTTTGATGGGGAGTTCAAACGATTGGCCCTGGTAGCGCGCGGCTAAAGATCGTTCGTGACGCTGTTTCGATTCTACGAAGCCTTCGCGTCTGAGTACGGCGCGTGCCTGTTTTTCCAGATCCCCGAACACCTGCTCAAGTTTAGGCGCGACGCCGCGCGACGCTTCGAGCATTAACGTGCGGCTTTGGTCTTTGACGACGTCGGCAGTCACCACGCCAATCGCCGACAGTGCTCCAGGCGAAGCAGGCAAGAGCACGCGAGGAATCTGCAGCGCCCGCGCCAACGTTATGGCGTGCAAGCCGCCCGCGCCACCGAACGGAATCAACGTGAATTCGCGTGGGTCATGGCCGCGCTCAACTGAGATATGCCGGAGAGCGCGTTCCATGTTTGTCGTCACGACATCGAGTACGCCCTGCGCAGCATCGATCGCGTTCACATTTCTTTGCGCGGCTCGGCTCATTTCCGCCGCTAGTTTATCGAGGGCTGTCCGTGCTCGCACTTCATCGAGCTTGAACTCGCCACCGAGCAGCGCAGCGCCCGGAAAGTGACCAAGCACCACGTGTGCATCAGTGACCGTCGGCAGAAGAGACTTGCCGTAGCAGGCAGGACCAGGATCAGCACCGGCAGATTCTGGACCCACGCGCAACGAGCCGCCTTCATCGACGCGCGCAATCGATCCACCGCCGGCGCCAACGGTATGAACATCCATCATTGGGACGGCCACCGGAACACCCGCGACCATCGCTTCGTTAGTCAGACGCATGCCGTCACGATCGCACAAGGCAACGTCCGTCGATGTTCCGCCCATGTCGAAGGTGATGGTGTTTTCAAAACTCGCCGCCAGCGCGGCCCGCGTTGCGCCAACGACACCGCCGGCGGGACCCGAGAGAATCGTACGCACTGGTTCTTCCGCGGCGGAGGCGGCGGAGATGCTGCCGCCGGATGATTGCATGACGCGCAAACGAAAGGATGGGCTTTGGTCTTTGGACTTTGGTCTTTGAACCTTGGTTTCTTCGGCGGCGCTCTCGCTCAAGCGCGTGAGATAGCGGCCCATCAACGGTTGTAGATAAGCATTGATTGCAACCGTCGAAGTTCGTTCGTACTCGCGATATTCCGGAAGAATTTGATGTGAGATGGAAAGCGGCAGACTCAAATTTCTCAGAGCTCTTGCTATTTGCTGTTCGTGATCGGGATAAGCGAAAGAAAAGAGCAAAGAGACGGCGATCGATTCACATCCAGACCGTCGAAGTTTCTCGACCAAGGCGTTAACTTCCCGGTCATTGAGCGCCTCAAGGACCTCGCCCGAAGCCGCAACCCGCTCGGCTACCCCAAATCTTAATTCACTGGGAACCAACGGCGGCGGCTTGACTGCGTTTAGGTTGTAAAGCTCGGGCCGCGCTTGACGGCCAATCTCGATCACGTCTTCGAATCCCGCTGTCGTCAGTAATGCGATGCGCGCGCCGCGCCGTTGCAACAGCGCATTGGTTCCAACTGTCGTTCCGTGTACGACCTCAATTTCGCTTAGACGCGAACCCGTCTCTGCAGCGATTCGTCTCAGACCTTCGATAATCGCGCGCGAAGGATCGTCGGGAGTCGATGCCAGTTTGAAAATTCGCAGCTCGCCTTCGGCTTCAAAGACAAAATCAGTGAAGGTGCCGCCGGTGTCCACTCCGACACGCGTCCGATAAAGGGCGGGCTGCACGCCGGAGGCGTGCGCACCGCGTCTCGCACGATTTTTCTTTGGTTTCATCGGCTAGGAAGGCAGATGTATCTTGCCTTGAAAGGTAGGCGCGCGGCGCGCAAGCTTCTTGCTCAGGTCGGTGCTGAATACAGCCTGCATCGCGAATTTCATGCTGGGATTGCGATTCAGGAGTTTCTCGATTTCTTTCTTTGACCAACTTACATAGCGGGTCGGATCCACCGCGCGCACCGTCGCGGTCGCGGCGCCGCCACTGATGAAACTGACTTCGCCGATGAAGTTTCCATCCTGCAACTGTGCGACTTCCTGGCCGTTGGTTTCCACGCCGAGCCGGCCGTCGTAAATCAGCATTACTTCATCCAACGGCTGGCCTTCGACGGCCAGTACTTGTCCCGGTTTGGCTTCGCGCCAATTGCCAATGCGCATCAATTTCATAAACTCGAACGGCGCGAAGTTCTTGAAAAGCGTCTCGTGCAGTTCTTTCTCTTCGTCTGTGAACTGAATGCCGCTGCGTTCCCGGATGATAATGGCACATTGGATTATGTTGATGGCGGCAAACAAAACGTTCCAGCCGATGACCGTCCAGAGCGGAGTGGCCGGCACGAAATAGTTGAAAGCGATTCCCGCAAAGCAAGAGAGAATTGTGAGCAGACGCAGCCAGAGAATGTCCTTTAGGAGATACGCGACCACGGTGAGAACGGACGCGAGATGCCCGGAAATGTGTCCCAACCAAAATGTATAGTCCATAGGCAATCATCAGCGGGCGTCATCACCGTGCGGCCCGCTAATATTTTCAGGTAGCGCGCAATCTTGCCATCCGTCACATTATCGCGCAAGGAAATCTTTCACCTTTCGCTTCGAAGTCTCCTTCTCAGACAGCACTTTCTGGTTTAGTATTCAGCCGCGATTTTTGAAGCAACGACGCTCTTGGCTCGATGCCTTTTACGTGCGGTCTCAACGACAACTTATACCGATGAAATATCGAGTCCCGCTTTTCCTTTTCTTCCTGGTACTTCATCTGAGTCTGGCTGAATGTCACTCGACGATCGGCCAAACACAGCAAACCAACCAGGCGCCCGGTCCGCCGACGAGGTGCGACATCGCGTTTCCACTTCCGAACGCCAGCGATATTGGTACCAGGAAATTTGAAAAGCTGCTTTACGCTTTTCTCGATCAGGGCTGTTACAAAAACTGGGTGGCAGATGCGGAGATACGCAACACTGGTCCATTCATTGGCGGGCTATCGTACGGCACGCATGATGCCGTCAAAGTCTTCTATTCATCGCAGGTTTGGGAGTGGCTAAAGATCAAGAATCGCGAGGGTGAAATTCCCGACGGTGCGATGATCGTGAAGGAGATGTTTCCTTCGCCCGCCCGACAGGACGCCAAACTGACCGGCTGGACGGTAATGGTCAAGGACAAGAAGGCAGTGTTCGATGGTTGGTACTGGTCGTATCATGCTCCTAACTACGCGCCCGCCAATCCGTCGATCGATTATCCCGATTCAGGCTTCGGATTATATTGCCTGAGATGCCATGCTTCGGCGGAAAAAGAATCAACCTTCAGTACGGTAAAGAATGTCGAGGGCTCGCCCATTTCTTTTAACGTCGAAATGCCGACGATGTTGCCACTGCCGCCGGAGAAGGAGGACATGCACTCGCGGATTGCGCGAACCCCGGCGATTGCCAAGAGCTCTTTCGCTACTCCGCGAACTTCACCGAATCCAAACCTGTTGAATCTGCTGAAGCGCATGCCCGATGTCACCGCCCAGCAAGTGAAGCCATTTCCCGGAGAAAGTTTCGATCACGTCGTTCCAAGTGCGGGTGGCCCGAATGGCTTCCTTACTTCCAGCCAATGCATGGGCTGTCACTCAGCCACGAACGATGACATGCTCTATCCCTTTGGCGAATCGAATCAGAAACCAATTAACCTTTCGCCGTACACTGAGTGGCGCGCATCGATGATGGGCCTGGCGGGTCGCGATCCGATCTTTCATGCCCAGCTCGAATCCGAAAAAGCGCTTTATCCTTCGCGCGCTGAATTCTTCGACAACACCTGTTATCGCTGTCATGGCGTGATGGGCCAGCGACAAGTTGAGCTTGATAGGAATCAGCCTTTCAAACACAGTATGGTTTTCGCTTTGCCGGACGACACGGACGGCAAGTATGGCGCGCTGGCGCGCGACGGCGTGTCGTGCGACGCGTGTCATCGAATCGCAAAAGAAGGACTGGGAACTCCAGACACTTTCACCGGCAAGTTCAAACTTGATCCTGCGAATGCTGTCAACGGACCTTACGATCAACTTGCGACCGTGCCGATGAAAAACGCAATGGGCATCACTCCCCGGTTCGCAGACCACATCAAGTCTTCCGCGTTGTGCGGGAGTTGTCACACGGTGATCCTTCCCGTTTTCGACAAGCAAGGAAAGCAAGTGGTTGATAAGAACGGCAAGCCGAAGGAATTTCACGAGCAGATGACCTATCCTGAATGGCAGAACAGCATCTATCAAAACGAGCGCGAGCCGATCAACCACACGGCCGCTCGCACCTGCCAGGATTGTCACATGCCGCGAGACTTCAAGGGTCGTCAGATTATTTCCCGCATCGCCAACATTGAAGACAACAATTATCCCTACACCGATTACCGCGCACCCGACAAAGAGATCACGCTGCGCATACGCGACCAGTATTCACGTCACACGCTGGTCGGCCTGAATGAGTTTGGCCTGATGATGTTCCAGCAATTTCCGCAGGTTCTGGGAATCAGAACCTCGGATTATATGTTCGATCAGTCTGCACTGGGTTTGGAGACGGCGCAAGACTCGAGTACCGATCTGGCAAAGAACCAGACCGCGAAGATCTCTGTGACCTCGCTCGAGCGAAAAGACAAATTCTTTGAGGCGATGGTTGAGGTTGAGAATCTCGCCGGTCATGGTTTGCCGTCGGGCGTAGCTTTTCGGCGCGCATTCATCACGTTCGAAGCGCTGGATGAAAAAGGAGGCGTGATTTGGGCCTCAGGGCGGACCAACAGCGTCGGCGCGATCGTCAAAGGCGCCAGCGACGAAGTTCTGCCGACGGAATTTTTCTACGATCCGATCACGCGGAAGCAAGTGTTCCAACCTCACTATCAAATTATCACCGATGAAAATCAGGCGCAGATTTACGAAGAGCTGATAGCCGATACTGAAGGAAAGATCACCACCAGTTTCGTCGGACTCGATCGTCCGGTAAAGAACAATCGCTTGCTGCCGAAAGGTTGGCGCACGGATGGACCTTTCGCCGAGTTCACCAGGCCGCATGGTGACGCGGAACGCGATCCGGACTATATCAACGGCTCCGCCGCTCTGGGCGTAGATAGAATCATCTATCGGATTTCTATCAACGACCGCACTCGCGCCGCAGTATCCGTTCGCGTTACTCTTAACTATCAGTCGATTCCGCCGTATTACTTGAATCAGCGCTTCACAATCGGCCAAGGCGTGGAGACCAAACGCCTCGCTTATCTGACCAGTCATCTCACCGTCGAGCACACGCCGGTTGAAGATTGGAAGTTGGTGCTCGGCTGCGCCACGCGCCGTATTGGCGAAGCAGCGAATGCGGCTTGTACTCGCTGATCGCAATCCCGCGTCGTTACTCTGTTGACTTTACCCAGCAACCACTCTCATGCGATCGCCGCGCCGCATCCAAGACCACTTGCACGCGATAGCCGTCTTCGAACGTCGCTGCGCCGTCGACGGTAGCTCGTCCTTCACCTAATGCCTTCACGATTTGCTTTGAGAATGCGGTGAAACCGCGCGCCCAGCCGCCATCGCGCATTCCCGGCGCCAGCTCGCCGCGCTCAGTCTCGACTTTCTCCCATTCGCCCGCGCCCACATCAGCGCGCCGGACTTCCCCCGCTTCATTGATCATCAACGCTCCGAGAGAACCGAAAATCTCCAGACGATGCTCGGATTTCCCCGGCTCAACCATTGAAAGCGAGACGTTCCCGGTGGCGCCGTCGGTCAATTCACTTTGGGCAAAGCGCAACAGCAGGTTCGCTTCGTCGTCGGTGGTCACCGCGCGCGAGTCACCGCTTTCCTCATCCTTTCGTTCGCGTATGTGCGTCGCGAGGTTGCAGCAAACTTCTGAAACTTCGGTGCCCAATAACCAGCGAAAGCCGTCGATCACGTGCGATCCAATTGCACCCAACGTGCCCCCGCCCTGCTTTTCATCCGACCACCAGTTCCATGGCCGGTCAACGTCAGCGCGTGAGTCAGAGCGGAAGACTAATTTCGCGTGTCGCACCGTTCCAATATCGCCATCGTTAAGCAACTTGCGCAGTTTAAATCGGCCCGGCAAGAAGCGCAGTTCATGATCGATAAGAGCCAACACACCCGCTTCGCGCGCGCGCTCAGTCATGCGTCGCCCCTCGTCTGCATTCATCGCCATAGGTTTTTCGCAGAGCACAGCTTTGCCATTCTCCAAAGCTGCGAGCGTCATTTCGCAGTGCTTAACAGGTGGCGTGACCACGCTTACGAGGTCCACGTCGTGACGAGCAACAAGCGCGCGCCAGTCACTGTCTACGTGCTCGATGTCGAATTCGCGAGCGACTTTTTCAGCATGCTCGCGGTGGCCGCTGGCAATGGCGACGACCCGGGCTCCGTCGCAATTCTTGAAGCCGGGAATCTGCGTTGTGCGCGCGAAACCGGCGCCAATTATCCCGATGCCAATCTCTGAGTTCCTCATGTTTTTCCCTTCCATTGCTGAACGCTGAGGTTAATAAACATACATCATCGCAAAGACAGAGAGGAGTCGCGATTGTTCATGAATGGCCGACCCAATCGCCACGTACAATTTGCTTGACATCCCTTCTACCCCTACGTATCGTGGGAGCCCCTCGCTGAAAGTCTGTAGAAGATTTGCATCAAGGAAATCGACCAACGGTAAGAGCGCTTTTTTCGACATGAAGATCGTACACCTGCTTCTGCTGATCATAGGTTTCCTATTCTCCTTTACTGGCACCCAAGCGTTTGCCCAGACTCGCTACGAAATAGAAGGCGTCATTTATGGGCCAGGCACCAAACCTGTTGGAAACATAACCATCTCCCTGGAAAATCGGACCCGTGTGCAAATTGGTCTTACGTTCTCAGATAACGATGGACGCTATCATTTCAGCGGAGTTGAGGCTGGCGTTTACTACGTCCTTGTCAAACCTGACGAGACGCAATTCCAGCAAGCCATACAGCGTGTAGAATTGATAGACACCGGGCGTGGTGGAAGCAATACATCCTCCGAGAAAGTAGACGTTGTGTTAAGGCCAGCGCCGCGCAAGGATGCGGGCTCCGCTAGTGCCGGAATCGTTTTTGCTCAAGATGTGCCCGCAGCCGCCGAAAAAGAGTATTCAGAAGCCATGAAGTCCTTGTCAAAGAGTGATAAAGATGTCGCGATCAGACAGCTCAAGAAGGCTATTGAGATCTTTCCCACGTACTTCTTAGCCCTTCAACAAATGGGACTGCTCTACGTCGAGAAGAACGACTTTGCGCAGGGCATCGCGGTTTTACAAAGAGCTTTGGAGATTAATTCTAAGGCTGCGCCCTCTCATCTAGGGATTGGAATCGCCTACGTAAGCATGAACCAATCAAAGGAAGCAATTGACGAATTGAATAAAGCTCGCGACTTGGATGCTAAATCGTTTCGCACTTATCTCTATTTAGGGATTGCCCTGATAAATCTCGGTGAGTTGGATCAGGCGGAGAGGTCCTTAAAGGAAGCCTACGCACTCGGCGGTCCAACTAGAGCCCAGGCCTCTCATCTCTATCTGGCATCTATCTACAGCACGCGCAAGCAATACAAACAAGCGATAGACGAGTTGGAAGCTTATCTCCGCGACAATCCGAAAGCTACTAACGCGGCTAGCGTCCAACAGACTATAAGTAAGCTGAAGGCGAGGCTTTGATGATCTCTTCCGCGGTTTTAGCGTCGAACCGTGCACCTGACGATCCGCAGCAGGGCCTCTGGTCTATGTACTTTCCAAAAATTCGGATTTCAAATCCAGAAAGCTGAATCTCTGCCCCCCCGTACAATATTTGCGGCGACCGCTTAGGTGAGCCAATCCCTGATAATCTTTGTAACTCCAGGGCTGGGAGACATACGGCATCTCGATTGCTTGGAGTCTTGCACAGTTTTGAACTGCACTAGTGTTTTGCGTATTGACCATGGTGCTCAGCGTGACGTATTCTGCGAATTCAAGGTTTGTTTATCAGCACGCCGCAAGCCTGAAACGAGCATCTGCCAAGACTACGTTTGTCCCATTTGGGAGTATTTCCAACTGAGGAGGATCACAATGCATTCCACAAAAGGCATTAGACTAAGCCTGGCTAGTCTTCTTGTATTGCTCAGCGCTCTCCTAGTGGGGGCGCAGCAGCCTACAGGCGTCATAAGCGGAACCGTCAGAGATGAAAAGGGTGATGCTGTTGCTGGTGCTAAGGTAACCATCACCGAAAGGGCTACCGGTCGCGCTTTTGACGTTGTAGCTAATAGCGAAGGCTTTTTCGAGGCACGCTCATTACCTCCCGGCAGCTACGATGTCAAGGTCGAGCAGCAGGGTTTCTCTGCTACGCTGATCGAAAACGTGGTTGTCCAAACTGGCAAGGTGGCTGACGCTAGCGTGCAGCTTAAGGTGGGCAACGTCAGCGCAACAGTAACGGTTCAAGGTACTGAGGCCCAATTGCAGGTTGATACCACCCGCCACACGCTTGATGCTGTGATTACCGGCGAGCAAATCGTGAGGGCTCCACTTAATGGCCGTAACTTTCTTGACCTGGCAGGCACCTCACCAAGCGTGGTGATTAGGGATGGCGGTGCAATTGATCCTACCAAGACGGGGACCTACCGCGCCGTGGGGGTCAACGGCAGTTCGGGAACCGGCACGCGTATCCAGATCGACGGCATTGACGTAACCGATGAAACGGTTGGTACGACGGTATCCAATCTTTCGACTGATGCCGTCCAAGAGTTCCAACTCTCGCGGTCGTCTTTGGATCTCTCCACTTCATTAACGACTACTGCGGCTGTGAATATCAACACGCGCAGCGGCGGCAATGAGTTTCATGGAAGTGGCTTCTACTTTTTCCGCAATGAGAACCTTGGCGCACGGCTTAACTTCGAGAAGACAGCACTGCCCTTCCACCGCAAGACTCCTGGTTTTCGTTTTGGCGGACCGATTAAGAAAGACAAGCTGTTTTTCTTCACAAACGCCGAAGCCAATTATGAGGGCACTCAAAGGCTGGTGACCTCCACGGTATTCCCCCAAGAGAACGGAGCAGTATCATTCCCGACCCGCTTCCGTTACTGGGACAATAGGCTTGACTGGAATATCAGGAACGACGCCAAATTCTTTTATCGGCACGGCTATGACGATAACGTCACCGCTGGTGGCACTGGGTCCTCGCCATTCCAACACGTTGACTGGACGATCGTGCATACCCTCGGACTCGACGTCACTGGTACACATCTCACGCATACCATTCGGCTCGGATACGTCAACTTCAATAATAGGATTCAGAGTTCGGAACTGTCGCCGTTCAAATTCCCGTTAACGCCTCAGGGTTTTCCGTACTACTTGGAAGTCGGGCAATTTGCGCAAGGGCCAAATCTCTTAGCGCCGCAGGAAACCTATCAAGATAACAAGCAGGCAAAGTACGACGGCAGCTACACCCACGGAAATCACACCATACGCTTTGGTGGCGAATTCAACCGCGTGATCATTGGCGGCTTTGCTAACTTTACCGGTCCAATGCAAATTTACGGGACCTTCAATGCAGCCAATCTAGCGGCCTTTGGTACTGATCCATTGAAGTATCCGCTCAACACTTTCTCCGTTGGCGTGAACTCGGGTTTCTTTACATTCGAGCCCGCGCACAATTTCGCGCATGGCGGTCACTTCAA
>QHXG01000131.1:10296-10761 GCA_003222845.1 Acidobacteriota bacterium
CTTTAACACCACGCTCTACGATGGGGTGTTCCGCCTGCCTCCGGGAATAGGGCCGGACGGCTACGACCCTACCGGAGTCTTTGGTCCTACCGGGTTGCCAATTGTGGTTAACGGTATCCCCAATTGTCCAACGAGCGATACTTCAGCAGGTCTCTACACCTGCATGCAGGGCCAGCCAATTGGAACCATGCTTCCGTTTGTCGCGCAGATTCACCTGGCGCTGAACGCGGCTTACTCGGGATTTGCTTTCGATCCGACCAAGGGGCGGTCGGGCTTCGACGTAGCCAAGGGTCTAACCGCCATTGGCGCCCTAACACCAGGTGATGCCAAGGTTCCGTATTCGATGCAGTTTAATATCGGATTTCAGCACCAGCTTTGGGCCAATAACGTTATCTCTGTTGACTACGTGAGGAACAGAGCCGTTGGTTTGCCTCTTCTGAGGGGCGAGTTCGAGCATCGCCGCGA
>QHXG01000131.1:10800-12314 GCA_003222845.1 Acidobacteriota bacterium
TTGGCGTGCCGGCAGCTAGTCTGACGACGGCAAGCATCGATTCCTATATCGCAACCCACCCGACGGCCACTATAGCAACGTTTGGTCTCGCTTCGGATACCATCTTTCCGGGTGTGACTTCTACGATCACTCGCGCTCGCATCCAGGTGGGTGGCTTCATGCTCTATAACGGCTTGCAGGTTCAAATGACCGGTCGGCTTTCCCCGGAACAGTTGGGGCGTTTCAGCATTGGGGAACACAAGCTATTGCATGGAGTGCATTACGCAATCTCATATGCCCTGGGACGCGCTGAAGCTACAAATGGTAGCGGCCGCGCCGAGATCCTAGGTTCCGCCGTGATTGATAATCGATGCTCTCTCTGTTTGTTTGGACCGAGTCCACTCGATCGCACCCATATTTTCGGCGCGGGCGTGAATATAGATTCGATCGGAGGGTTCAGGTTCAATACCGTCTGGGGGTTTAGAACTGCGACACCGCAGAACCTGTTTGTCCCGGCCGTTGATACGCTTTCTGCCGCGAACCGCATGTTCACGACTGACATCAACGGCGATGGCGGATTTGGTTCCAGCCCTCAGTCCGACATTCTTCCGGGAACTAATATCGGCGCTTTGGGTCGTAGAATTAAGAGCTTTGCCGCTCTTAACAACATCATACGCGCCTTCAATTCCAATTTTGCGGGCAAGTTAACACCTAACGGCCAGGCGTTAGTCACCGCAGGTTTCTTCACCGAGGCTCAGTTGAGAACGCTCGGGGCGGTCATCAGGCCGATTCCAGAGGTGCCTCTGACCAATCCGTGGCCATTCAACAACCTTTTCAATCTCGACATGAAGATCACTCGGCCGATCAAGATCAAAGAGCGTTACGAGATTGAACCTGGCTTGGACATCTTCAACGTTTTCAACCATACCGGACTCGGTCAGTATGGGGGGTTGTCGGGAGCATGTGGCTCACTGAACTACAACTATGCGACCGACCCGAACGGAAACTGCAAAGTAGCCAATTTGGCGGCGGGGACGCGCGGACGCTTAACAAACACGCGCCTGCTACAAGTCGGAATCCGGTTTACTTTCTGACCATAGCTTTTCATCGGGAAGACAATTGGAGGCGAACGCTATCACGATTCGGCTCCATTTGTTTTTGGGGTTTGGGAGTTGGACGAATTCTTCGCGATCATAACTCAGTCTAGACGATTGCTCTCTTCTGTTTGCCACGAGAATGAACACAGGGCCGCACTAGTGTTTGTGGCCAACTCTGCTTTACGATGTGTGCTGCGAGCGATCACATCTTGTGCCTTGGGCTTCTTCTTTTTTTCAGCAAGCGCTTCTTTCTCCCAAACAGCGAGATCGACTCGCGTCGCCGTACTCGATTTTGGAACAGGCTCGACGGCCTCGCGCGCAGCGACGGAGATTCGAAACGCATTTTTTACGAAGGCTCCGGATAAATCGGCGGTTGCCAAATTTGAAGTTATTGATCGCGACGAAGCGCGAGCTGCCGCGCTGGGCTCTGGTTACCAG
>QHXG01000132.1 GCA_003222845.1 Acidobacteriota bacterium
CGCAGGTGGAATAATGCTGCCATTGTTACGGCGTTGTTCTTCAGTGAGAGGTAGCGGTTCCCAGATTTCTGCTTTAGGCATTTCAGGAGCTTCAGCAGGTGGTCGGCCTTGCGGCGTGTCGGGATCGTCCGGGGTGCCGCGGCCGGTGGTGCGTTGCTCGCGCGCTCCACCACCACGCCGGCCGCCACCACCGCCGCCGACCGTATTACTTACATTAAAGATTGGTCCTTGAAAAGCGTACATCGCCAGCGAGTCACCGTAGCCGTAGGCGAGCGGGCTCTTGGCATCAACGGTCTTCATCCGCAGAATGTCGCCGATGGCGCGCAGCCGTTGCGGACGACCGGCCGAAACGCCCGGCGTAAAGTTGTAAGTAACGGCGAACTCGGAAGTGTCCATCGCCGTGATCAAAACACCACCGCTAGAGACGAACTTCTGCAAGTTCATCAATCCGGTCAACCCCAACCCCGGACGCATGTCGTCAGTCTGATCCGTCTTGCCAAGATTCGGAGTCAGCGTGGTTGTTTTCCACGGCAAAGGATTGCCGTACATCGGCAGGCCGTTAATGATCGCCGCCGCGCCGCGGCCGACAGGAGCAAAGATGATCACGTCGTATTTCTTCCTGAGGTCTGCCTCGTTCGCGGCGTCCTGCGTGCTGATGTAGGTGAATGGCACTTGCAATTGATCGAGCCCCAAACGCCACCATCCTTCGTCCTGCGTGCTCAGCCACGTGTGCATGACGGCAACGCGCGCGGCCCTCACGGGATGAGTTTTCACCGCCGGCGCATCGGCGACGGCATAAACCTGTACGCCGAGATTGCCGGTAACTCGTTGCAATTCGTCGGCGGACACTTTGCGTATGATGAACGAGCCGCGATTGAATTTGTGGCCGCCGGCTTCGAACGGCTCTTCGGCTGCTTCAATCGCGACATCTTTCAATCGATAGCGCAGCGTCGCTAGCGCGTTGTCGCCGTTGTGATTGATCACAAAAACACTGCCGCTGCTGTTAACGCCGCCGGGGGACCGCACCTCGCCGCTGACGCGTTCCATGGCTGCGTCCAATACTTTGGTGTCAGTCACACGCACGACTTCGACGTTACCCAATTCACCCATGGTCCATGCGGTATCGTCGTAGATCGAACTTTGTGGATCGCTGGGTGACCAATACTGATAATCGAGCAGCGCGTCGGCGATACGGCTGTAAGGCTGATCCATCCTTACGATGTAAGTGCCGGCTGGAAAGGTGCGCGTTTCGGTTTCTGTTCTAGTTGTTGAACTGGCGGGTGACGATGCTGGAGAGGGGCTCATTGATGCACGCGGGACTGCGTCGGAAGGCGTTGCTGCCGGATTAGGAGTGTTGGGGGATCCGGTCTCTACCGCCCGCGGTTCTGACACGCGGCGTGTCGATTTCTTCTTCATCGGGACGGTGAATGGCGCGGTCGCGCGACTGATCTCAACGGCCTGCGCTTGCAGCGTGCGCAGCAACTCCGCTTGATTGCCCGGACGCGGATCATCACTCGGCAGAACGTACGCCGCCGGCCCTTCGTTCTTCGGTTTCAGGACCGAACGCTTGCTCTTCAAATAAAAGTTTTTCAGAAAGAGTTGGCGGTTGTTAACGAAATAATCGAGAGAGATCAGCAGCGCGGTCTCTTCATAATTGTTGTTGTTGCGCTGCGACCATTTGGCTTTCGGCAGCGGCGGATTTTGTTTGTACCACGTGCGCTGATATTCGGCGGGTGACAAGGTCCGTTCGAGCGTGTCCGCGCCGCCGTTGCCAAAAGTTTCGTACAGCCGGCTGATGCCGTTATGCGTGGCGGCAATGAACATCAGATAGCCGGGCGACCACGTGTCAAAGTTTCCGTGTGTGAAGACGCCGGGCATGCCGAACTTCGTCATCTCGGAGACGTTGTGCCATCCGATCATTTGCCATTCGTCAGTCAGAATTGGATCGACCCACGCGTTGTAAGGCTCATCGCCGATCGTGTTGTCATAAAGATAAGGAACCGACTCGTGTAGATCGTGAAGCACCTGCGCTTTCCAGCCGGTGAAAGTATTGAGCACATTGCGCGTGAGTTTCAGCGACAAACCGATTGCGTCGCGGTTGTTGTCGTGAGCGACGTAATGTCCCCAATAGACAAGCCCCGGCCAGTTCTGTCCCGGATGCGCGAGATGCCAGTTGTAAATGTCGACCATGCGATCGCGTCCATCTACTTCAACAACCGGCGTGATCAGCGTGACCATGTGGTCGCGAATGTTGCGGATGTAAGGACTGTCATCGACTACGAGACGATATGCAAGCTCCATCAGCGCGGTTGGCGCGCCTGTTTCGGGCGAATGAATCGTCCCGGTAATGTAATAGATCGGAAATGACTGGGCGACGATATTGTCGGCTTCCTTGTCGTCTAGATTGATGGTCCTCGGGTCAGCGAGTTTCGCCAGCCGAGCTTTGTTTTCATCGAGTTTCGCCAACAACGATTCCGACGCAATCGCGACCGCGATCATCTCACGTCCTTCTTCAGTCGTGCCGATCGAAAAAACTTTCACGCGCGGACTCGCTTTTTCCAGCATGCGCATGTAGCGATAGACGTCTTCGGCGTAAGGCAGCTTGCCCGGTGCTCCGGCCACATCCCCGAGCACGGCCTTCGGCGTCGGCACGTTTGGCGAAGCTGGAAGATAATCAGTCAGCGGCGAATTAAAGAAAGTCTCGGTGGTGTATTCGCGAATTTTCTTTGTGTATTCATCGTCGATTGCCTGACTGCCATCGCGGCTGTATCCGTTTTGAGCGCGCGTACTGAGCGCGATAGTGCAGATGAAAGCGCCGGCGACGAGCAAGCGCGCAAACCTTTTGAGATTCATTTTGAGTCACCTCGGAAACTGGCGTTCGGCCCCTATTCTTAAGACGACCTGATCGAAGAGAGAAGAAGATGCTTTTAAGCTAAACGCGGGAGCAAGTCAATATCTGAGTCAATATCTGAGTAACCGAGGTGCGAGTTTCGAGAAGGTTTATAACTGCGGAGAAAGCATCAACTCATGGGATTCGCAGATGAATCCAGAACAGGCTTCCTCGGGAAATGCTTGCGATAACCTTGCGAACCTCTGCGCTTTTCTGAGAAAGCTGACACTCATGGTCCGAAGCGTTGTCGATACTCGATCGAAGTGATGAAGGCCTTGACCATTTCGGCAGTGACAAAGTTGCCGTTGAACTGGTTCAGCTTGGCCAGCCAGAAATCGTAGCCGGTATAGTCTGAGTCCGGCGGGTCGTTTGGATTGCGCACCAGATAACCGAAGTACTGCATTAATACGAAGGCCCGGTTGAATTCGGAGTTGAGTAAGGCAGGAGTCTCCGCCACGGCCCGCAACACCTGCGCCCGTGTCTTGGTGGCGGAAGTCAGATCGGCGACAAGTTGATCGCGTTCGGACTGTGATAATGAATTGCCGGTGTTGGTGTTCAAGGTATCCACGAACTGCGCCGCCGTCATCGACGTGGGAAAGGCGGTCATAAACCGCGAGCGCTGGACAAACTCTGAAGTAAAGGTCTGCTTATTATTTTCCAGTACGGTCTCCCAGCCGGCCTGGTTGACCACCACTCCCTGGCCAATCTTCTGCGTGTCCTGCAGAAACTCGATCAACCGGACAATCGGCACCGCGAGCTGATGCGCCCCGCCCAGCGTCGATGTGCCGAGCGCGTCACCGTAAGCAGTCTTGTAGATGCGCTCCACCAGATAACCGGTCTGCTGGAATTCGATCGATAGAAAGTAGGCAGCGGAGACGTTGATGCGCTTCAGTTCAATGCACGCCTGGTCAGTGCCACAGGAAGTGATTTGATTGGTCCAGAAATCCCATCCGCTCTGGTCAGGTTGGCGATTGAGAAAGTCATGGTAGTGCTGGCAGACGTAATTCCGTGGGTCATCGATCATGTTCGTCGCCGGCTCGGTCGGGTTGTCGATGATCGTCACCGTGGCAATCGAAGGCGACCCCAGACCTACGCCGCTCGGATTACTTAAGTTAACGTTAAATGTTTCGTTACCTTCAACGTACGAGTCGTCGTTAATGAGCACCACGAAACTTTTGGAAGTCTCGCCGGCAGCAAACCGCAGTGTGCCGATAGCTGTGATGTAGTCGCCACGCTCAGTCGCCGTAACGTCGGAAGTGTTGTAGTCCACGCTCGCGGCGCCGGATGTATTACCGATGCGGTTCACAGTAATCGTGAGCGTGGTGCAAGCCTCAGTCACACTGTAGTTCGACGAGCTGAATTGAACGACGTTAGGCGCAGGCGTTGGAGTCGGAGTTGGGGAAGGATTTGGTGTAGGAGTTGGAGTCGCCGTCGGAATCGGCGTTGGTGTAGGTGTTGGCGTTGCCGTCGGAATCGGCGTTGGTGTAGGTGTTGAAGTTGGTGTCGGAGTTGGCGTTGGAGTAGACGTTGGTGTCGGCGTCGCCGTAATCTGCAGCGTGTTCCAAAAGCCTCCGTTCAGAGTAAATGTCCCGCCACTTAGAGTGTTTGAACCGCTCACTTCTGCCACAGTTCCATCAACCTTGAAACTGCCGCCAGTGCTCGTGCCGCCGCCGCCGCCGATGACCCGTCGATCGACTGGGCCAATTGCTTCAGGAATGACCGCTTGGGGCGTCGCAGTCACCGCGGGGATCATCGATTTCGCGCTAGCGGGCGCACGTCTCTCGACCGCACGCTGTTCCATTCGTTGCTCGGCCGTAACCGCGACGGCAAACACAACGGCCGGGCCAATCAACAGGAGCAGCCTTTTCTTTGGCGATGGTTTTTTCATCTCGGTCTCAGTTGAAGGTGAACGTGCTCGTCAGCCGAAAGCATCTATTGCTTCGCGCTTAATTGATTCATTCCGAGCAGCTCAACATCAGTTAACGACGGCGAGTCCGGATCCTCTTTCTGGTCATTCGCTCAATCGCTTGTAGCCGCCCGCCGAGCGCCCGGTTGGCTTGCTGCAAGGCTTTGATCTGATTCTGTTGCTGTGCTTCCAGTTCACTTTGCTGGTTTATCTGCCTCTGCTGTTCCTTGATGGCGTTAATTAGCACCACACTGAGTTGGTTGTACTTGACGCCTTCGATTTCGCCCTTCTCGTTGGTGAACGTGAACAGCGGCTCGACCGCGGCGACATCTTCCGCGGCCAGTCCGATGTCTCGCCCGCCGCCCTGCTTCCAGTTGAAGGTGATTGGGCGCAAGCGGTTGACTATCTCGAGTCCGCCGGCGAACGGCGCGATGCCGGTCTTGTAGCGCAAACTGGATGAGCAGGTGGCGATCTGGTTCGAGGCGTTGCGGCATAACTGGGTACTGCCCGCCGGGCCGAGGCTGTTGATGCTAACCACGCCGCCCGCAGCGATGGTCATCTGAGTGCCGTTGTTCTCTCGAAAGTGGATTGCGCCGCCGGTGGGCCGATTGACAATGGTGTCCGTGCCGTTCCCGAGCAGAGAGTAATTTGAGCAGCCGACTAGCGAAGGTCCGAAACCGATACCGTTGAAGCCTGAGATGCATCCGGCGTTGCCCGCCAGAATGTTGCCGCCATTGACAGCGATGTGAAGTCTGGCACTGGGCGCGGTCGTGCCGATGCCGACGTTGGTATCTGCGGTCGCGCCATTCGCGCCATTGATACTCCCGAGCACCAGCGAATTGCTCTGCGTTACTGAAGCGTTTGCGCCAACAGCCGCAGCGTTGGTGATGCCCGCCATTCCGTTGGCCTTCGAACCAATGAAAGTATTCTTGTTTTCGATGGTGTTAGATACGCCGGCGTTCTCTCCAATAAAAGTGTTGCTGGCGCCGCCGGTGTTCGATATTCCAGCTTGCCATCCGAAGAAGGCGTTGAAGCCGCCAGTGTCGTTGTGGAAACCGGCGATGCTGCCGACGAAAGTGTTAGAAGTACCATCGGCGGCGTTAGGTCCTCCGATGTTGAATGGCCCGGCCCCATAGCCGATGAAGGTGTTGTCATGCCCAGTCGTGTTCCTGAAGCCCGCGGCCTGGCCGAAAAAGGAGTTTTGGTTGGCAGTTGTATTGAAGAAACCGGCGCCTTCGCCGACGAACGTATTGGACTGTCCGGTTGAGTTGCGATCGCCGGCGCCATCACCGAAGAAGGAATTATTCGAGCCCGTCGTGTTGGCGTTGCCGGCGCCAAGGCCAAAGAAGGAATTGCTCGAGCCCGTCGTGTTCCCGCTACCGGCGGCGTATCCGAAGAAGGAATTCTGAGAGCCAGTCGTGTTGTTACTGCCGGCGCCAAAGCCGAAGAAGGCATTGGAAGTACCCGTCGTGTTCGATGCGCCTGCGGTGACTCCCGCAAACAAGTTAATAGTGCCGGGGGAACTCAAGAGGCGCGCGCCGCCGATGTTGTATTGGACCACCGCATTGACGATGTTTCCCGAAAGCGATCCACTGGCCGTGCCATTGCCGCTGATGTTGAAGGTGCTACTCGACTGTTGATTCGTCGAGTTCTGAATGTAGTTACTGCTGCCCGCGGTCGGAGATCGCGAATCAGTCAATCGCGAATCACTCGTCTGTACATACTGACTGGCCCCTACTCCGCCGAGCTGCGTAGCGTTGGTCGCCGTGTCGGCGAACGTCGCGTTGCCACTGCGAACCGCGTAAGGCGTTGATGTGATCGGCTGTCGTGGCAACAGCAATGTGAACGAGCTGGCGCCGCTCAGCCGCGCGCTGATTTCCAGAAAGCGATTTGCGCCCGGAAAAGCATTCGCGCCAAAGTCGAGCGTGACGGTAAAAATACCAGCGCTAACCGAGACGTTCGAAACGGTTTGCGTCGAGCCAATCTGTGAGCCTCCGCTCAAGCTGTCCCACAGCCCAAACTGCAAATCATAGTTGCCATTCGCCGGCGTGCCGCCATCAGTCAGACGACCTTGATAAGTGAACGTGCTCGTCTGCGCGAACGCGGCACTGGCGCTCAGCAGCAGCACAAGTGGAATCAGAAAAAGGCCCCTGCGCAAATGTCTACTGAGATTGCTGCTCTGCATGATCCTCCCAACCGCCCAAGTCATTTTCTTCGCGGAACCCTGAGCATTACTTTTCGCTACACATCTACCCGCCGTCAGCCGCGACGCCGCCCCGACCTGGCCGCTTCGAGCCGGCGCAGGCGTGCCTGCAGTTCTGCGATCCGTCTCCCCTGTGACTCGATCTGGCGCTGCTGCTTCTGCACCTCGTTGAGCAACATGCTACTGAGCAGGTGGTAGCGCACGGTCTGCGGCTGGCCCGCCGCCGTGTACTCGACCAGCTCCGGGTAGATCGGCGCGACCTCTTCGGCGATCAGGCCGTATTGCAGCGTGCGCGGCCCGGCGACCGCCTCCGGTCGGTAGAAGAAGGTCACGGGGCGCAGACGCATGAGCCGGCTGCTTGAGTCGCCCATGTCGCGGATCTCCTCTTTGAAGCGGCGCGAGGAGGGGGCGACGCCGAGTCGACCACTATTGTTGACGAAGACGGCAGCGCCTGAGACGCCGGAGACGTTGATGCCGGCGATGAAGGTTGAGGTCTGCGTGCCTTGATTGCCGATGCGGATGGTGTTGGATTCGTCAAAGGAAGGATTACTGGCCAAGTAGATATTGAAGTCGCCGCTTACCAAGTTAGCTCCCTCGAATTCCCCGATCACAGTATTATGGCTGCCCGTCATGTTATTGAGGCCGGCATTCTGGCCGAAGAAGGAGTTGCTGAAGCCGGTCGTGTTATTGAGGCCGGCATTCTGGCCGAAGAAGGAGTTGCGATCTCCCGTCGTGCTAGAGGAGCCAGCACCGACGCCGAAGAGGGCGTTGTAGTTGCCCGTCGTGTTAACCTGTCCGGCACTCTGGCCGAAGAAGGAGTTGCTGAGGCCGGTCGTGTTATTGAGGCCGGCATTCTGGCCGAAGAATGCGTTGTTTTGGCCCGTCGTATTAGAGAAGCCTGCCTCGCCACCGAAGAAGGAGTTGTTTTGGCCCGTCGCGTTAGCGTTGCCGGCGAGCGTCCCGAAGAAGGAGTTGCTGAAGCCGGTCGTGTTGGCCTGGCCAGCGAGGTTGCCGAAGAAGGCGTTGGAATTGCCTGTCGTGTTGGCTTGACCAGTCCCGTTACCGAAGAATGCGTTGCTGCTGCCGGTCGTGTTGATGCGGCCAGCATTAGCGCCGAAGAAGGAGTTGCTGGCGCCCGTCGTGTTATTGCTGCCGGTCCCGCTGCCGAAGAAGGAGTTTAAGTCGCCCGTCGTGTTATTAAGGCCGGCAATAGCGCCGAAGAAGGAGTTGTTTTGGCCCGTCGTGTTAGCTTGACCGGCATTGTTGCCGAAGAACGAGTTGCTGGCGCCGGTCGTGTTCTTGGAGCCGGCAGCGAAGCCGACGAAAGAGTTGCTGCCGCCCGTCGTGTTAGAGGAGCCGGCCCCGCCGCCGAAGAAGGAGTTAAAGCTGCCTGTCGTGTTCTTGATGCCGGCCCCGCTGCCGAAGAAAGAGTTGCCGCCACCCGTCGTGTTAAAGAGGCCCGCCCCGCTGCCGAAGAAGGAGTTGCCGCCGCCCGTCGTGTTAAAATTCCCAGCACCCACACCCACGAACATATTTGAATTTCCGGCGTTGCTTATCACGCGGCTGCCGGCGATGTTGTATTGCGTTGTCGCGTTGACGACATTTCCGGCCAACGTGCCACCCGCCGTGCCATCGCCACTGATGTTGAAGTTAGAACTCGACTGCGGCGAGTTTGTATTCTGAATGTAGTTACTGCTGCCCGTCGTCGGCGACCTTGCGTCAGTCAGTCGCGAGTCATTTGTCTGCACATATTGACTGGCGCCGACTCCGCCAAGTTGCGTGGCGTTGGTTGCAGTGTTAGCCAACGTCGCATTGCTGCTGCGAACCGCATAGGGCGTGGAAGTAATCGGCTGGCGTGGCGAAAGCAGGATGAACGAGCTGGCGCCCGTAGGCCGCGCACTGATTTCCAGAAAGCGATTTGCGCCCGGAAAAGCATTCGCGCCAAAGTCGAGCGTCACAGTAAAGATTCCGCTGCTGACCGGGACAATGTTGACAGTCTGTGTCGAACCAATCTGCGATCCGCTGCTCGCGCTGTCCCACAGCGCGAACTGCAAATCATAGTTGCCATTGGCCGGCGTGCCGCCATCGGTCAGCCGTCCCTGATAAGTGAACGCCGTCGTCTGTGCGAGCGCTGCGCCTTCTGCGAGCAAGATCAGAAGCAGAAGCAACAGTGTCAGAAAGCCCGTGCGTATATGTTGCGTCAACATATATTTTTCTCCTGTAGGTCAAGGTCTCACGGCTGTAAGCATTCGACGGGTGATCTCCTCGATTGGCGCGTGGTCATCGGTGAAAATCGGCGTACCGTCGGGCGGGTCGGTCTCAGCCATCCATCTGGCCGCCTCGCGGGCAAGCCGATTGAGCGTCTCGTTGCGCGCCACCTTGTTCAATTGATTGCAAACCGCCGCGAGCGATTGTTGGGCAGCGAACGCAAAGACGATTTGATTGCCGGACCCGACCGAAAGAACCATCACCGACGGAAAGACGCGCTTCAGGGTGGCAACTATTGAGTTGAGCAACTCGCGGCTGCGGCTGGCGTCGAAGACGTTCATCATCAGCAATCCGTCTTCGTTTAGATGAGCGCGCGCCAGTTGGAAGAACTCAACCGTCGCCAGGTAGAAAGGGATATAGGGTCCGCCCTGGTAGAGGTCGACCTGGGCCAGGTCATATCGGGCGCGATCATGTGCGAGCCAGGGACGCGCGTCTGCAATGTGAATGTGAAGCCAATCGGCATCGGCTGGCAGGTCGAAGAAGCGCACCCCAGCTTCGACAACCTTCGGATCGATTTCTACGGCGTCAACCTCTATCTCGGGAGCGGCGACGCGCGTTGTCACAATTGAGCTTCCCGCGCCCATCCCCAATACCAGCGCGTGACGGGCGCGAACCAGAAGCGGACCCAGAGCGAAGTCGTCGTAATAGTGGCCTGTCCAGCCGGTCAACGGGTTGCGGATCGTATGTATCGACTGTTCGTCGTTGAGGATCAGCAACCGGCGATTGCCGCTGCGCGCCACGCGAATCAGGGAATCAGGTTGTATGTCGACTCGCTCACCCAGATGGTGCTTGCCGGCCAAGATGCTTGGGGCACGGCTGGAAGCGCGATAACCGGCACGAGCGCGAGCAGCGCCACTCGCTTTCGTGCAGTGAGGCCCGCCATTCCCACTGCGGCTGACAGCGCACAGTCGATCAGCAGCGTTGCCTGAGTGCCAAACCTCGGCACCAGAAAGAAACTGGTTGCCAGAATCCCGCCAATGCTTCCGACCGTCGACAGGGCGTAGACCTTTCCGGCGGTCGCCCCGACTCGACCGGCGCGCGCCAGCAGGCGGATGACGAAGGGCGAGACCAGCGCCAGCGCCAGCATCGAAGGAGCAAAGACGATCAACGTTGCCAGACTGGTACCGGTGAAGTCTCCGAAACCAGCGAGCCACTGAAGCAACGCCCGAACGACATAGACGATGATCAGTTGATAGATTGCGCCTGACAGAATCGTCGAGTAGAGCGCCAGGTCGGTGCGGCAACGATCCGCGAAACGGCCGCCTAAGGCGTAGCCGGCGGCCAGCGCCGCCATGACGACCGAGATTAAACTGCCCCAGACGTAGATCGAGTATCCAAAGTAAGGCGCATAGAGTCGAAAGGCGACCAGCTCCAAAGACATGATGACCGCACCGGTCAGCACGGGCGTCGCAAGCCACATCGCCATCCTCAGCCGGCCTGCCGGTGAATCAGCACTCGCATTCATCGTTTTGCTCCGCAGCTTGTGATCGAATCGCCATCGGTTAGCGCTCTCGCAATATCTATTAGCCAAACGGTCTGAAGGGTCCGGGTGCGAAGCGAGGCCCCGAGAAGCCCCGCCCGTTTGTCCCGGTCACTGCTAATGCTTAGTTGGCGGAAGGCCCTGGTACACCAAGCTGGTCTGGTGCGTGGTATTGTCCATCACCTCCAGTACCGCGATGACACCGTCCGCGTCATCGCCATGGCGGGCCAAGATCTTTACGACCGGGCGGATTTCCATTCGCCCAGCCTCGCTGCGCGGCGAGAAATCCGAAGAGGTTGTGTGCCCTGGTAGGACGACCTGCTGGATGGCGGGGACCAAGAGATCGCCATTGACGTCTCCCCAATTGATCTCCACCTGAACGGGTTCGTCCGCTTGATTGGTTACGTTGGTTCGTGCCGTCTGTAACGATGTGACGTTTACCGTGGTAAACCTCCAGTTGCTCTCAATCTGAGTGAACGCACCGGCATGCCTGGAGGCCCAGGCGGTTACGATTGCCAGCAGCGCGACGATGGTCGCTGCGGCCACGAATGTTCTCTTGCTTTTCATGACGATCTCCTTTCAGTTTCTCAATATCAGAGGCGGTTGAAATCAACTGCCTGTCAAAACAAACTTGGTGAAGCCTGGAAAGAACTGCTTCTTTTTCAAGCTCGGCTCTTCACTTGGCCGCGAAGGTCGCGCCTCCACAGAAGCAGTTAAGGTTCGCATTGCCTTCCACAGTGTTGTTGCCACGCGTGAAAACAGTGCCATGGTCATCTAGTCCAAAATAGTTATTGGTGATGGTTGAGTTCGAGACGCGCACCGTTGCGCTAAAGCTAAACACTCCGTCGTAGTTATTCGTCACCAGGCAGTTCTCAACGTTCAACTCTGCTGTAAGAGCCCTGGAGGGTTTGGCCCCAAGACCAAAAGTATTCCCGGCCACGAAGCTATTTCGCATCGAGAGAAACGTGTTGTCCTCTACGAGGATTCCGGTTTGGTTCTGCTCGAAGCGGGAATTATCGACCGAGACTCTGATCTTGCTGTTGCTGCCGGTGTTCGAAAACAAAACTCCCCTGCCGGTGCCGGCTCCTTGGGTCCTAAAGGACATATTTCTGAAGACACTGTCCTTGATAGATACCTCGGCAAGGTCATTGGCGATGTTTCTTGCGACCCGAAGGCCGGCTAAGTCGAATCCATTCACTACGCAGCTTTCAACGAAGAAGAATGTGCCGGTCTGAAAGTCGATGCCGAAGTCGGCTCTATTGCCGGTTACGGATAGCGTGAGTCCACGCAGCACTACGGTGTCGGTGGCGCCGGCTTGAATGGTTATCGCCGCAGTGTTAGCGCCTCCAGTCGCCGTAATACCTGCATGCACACCCGGCGCAGCTTCAACGGTCGCAGAAGTCTGGGTCGGCGGATTGATGACACCCGAAATAATAAACGGATCGTAATCACCGCTCTCGAGAATAACTACTGTTCCGTCGCGGTTCAGAAGTTTCGCATCGAGCGCGCGCTGAATTGAGCG
The DNA here is from genome assembly GCA_003222845.1 of Acidobacteriota bacterium. Classification (GTDB taxonomy): domain Bacteria; phylum Acidobacteriota; class Blastocatellia; order Pyrinomonadales; family Pyrinomonadaceae; genus UBA11740. The sequence continues at coordinate 12,270 of QHXG01000132.1, forward strand.
ACACGGATCATCGTGCGTACATTGGTTCTTATCGGAGGCGTGTTTGTCGGCGGACACGAAAGTCCTGTTGCTCTGTGCTTGCGTCAGCGCGACGAAGACAAATATCAGAGCCGACGTAGTGAACGCGTTAAGTAAGCAGACTCGTTTGCTCATCGTGATCTCCTCTCATCTGTAGTGATCCATATGCGCATCTTGCGCATGACTCACGCGCGGTGCGCCGTGCTACTTTCTCGCGGCGCTTTACCGCAGCCGCAGGGCAATCGTGACCGTCTGGTAATCCGTCCCGTTCTCTGCGATTTCACTACCGGCTCTGGCGCGCACGGCCTTTTGCCGTTCGCCCTTGAGCGCCCGTTCAGCGCGGGATTCGAAAAGTTCCAGGCGCAGGTTCGGTTCTACACCTTTGAGTTGCGCCAGATAGCTGATTTCGCCGTAGCGATGAAAGACGAGTTGCGTCATCTCTTCGCGCTTACCTTCAGTTGAGGAAGCAGTCACAAACATGCTGCGCCCCGTGGCGACGTGACGGATCACCAGAATTTCCAGGCTGGTCAGGCGATTAATCCGCTCGATCCTGTACTCGCCGGCCGGGAGCTTGTGCTCACCGATGTTGAACTGAAACGGGATGTAGCTCTTGAACTGGTTGGTCGAAGTTTGCGCCCGGCAGGTCACCCCGCCCAACGTGAGCAGGAAAAACAGCGTCACCGCGACGTTGATGATGTTCTTTTTCATGATATGTCTCCTTTGGTTTTAGTTACAGTCTCAGCCGGTGCCTCTGCCCCCTTCATTTCGTTATCGCCGAGCAAGAGCGACGAAGGCTGACGAACTCTATTTCTTGTTCCGGTCGATAACGCGCGCTACAATTGGTCGCGTTTACCGGGCTCTGGCCCATCAGTTCAAGCATTGGAACGGCTGTATCAAAGATCGACGCGTCCGAATTCATTTTCGGCAGCGTGACCTCACGCTCGCGTCGGACGATACGAGCAGAGCCGCTTAGGAGTCCTGTAAAAGCCGCTTAGGATTTCTCAGGTTTTCTTAGTGCAGCAATGAGCGAGCAAAACACGCAGTTTTATGAGTTCGGACCTTTCCGCCTCGAGCCTCAGAAGCGACTTCTTTTTCGTGGCCAGGAAGTTATTAAGCTCGCGCCGAAATCTTTCGACACGCTGCTGGCGCTGGTCGAGCATCACGGGCAGGTGCTGGAAAAAGATGAGTTGATGAAGCGTCTGTGGCCGGACAGCTATGTCGAAGAAGGAAATTTGACCCTGAACATCTCGAATCTGCGCAAGGCGCTCGGCGAGAACCCGCAACAACACGAGTACATCGTAACGGTGCCGGGGCGGGGCTATCAGTTTGTGGCCCGCGTGAAAGAGTTGGCAGAGAGTGAAGAGTTAGCCGAAGCGGAACGAATCACCGCCCCAACTGCCATCGCGGCAGACAAGCAGGAGGTAGCTCACGGTGTTACCAGTTCGTCTGCTTCCAGAAGATTTCTTTGGCCGGCGTTGTTGATTTGCGCTTTGGTTATTGCACTGGCCGCAACTGTCTCTTACAGGTTCATCTACCGCCGCGCCGTGCCCTTCGAGAAAGTGAAGCTGACGCGACTCACCAATTCCGGTAAAACTGTTCATGCCGCCATCTCGCCCGACGGCAAATACTTGGCCTACGTGCTCAGCGACGCGGGCAAACAGAGCCTCTGGCTTCGGCAGGTCGCAGCCGCCAACGACACGGAGATCATTCCGCCCGCGGCCAGCACCGGCTACTTCGGCGTCACTTTCTCGCGCGACGGTAACGACCTGTATTACTCGATCAAGCGAGACGACCCGGGCACTCTGTACCGCATTCCCGTGCTCGGCGGCACGTCCGTCAAGCTGTTGGAGAGGATAGACAGCCCCGTCAGCTTTTCGCCCGACGGCAAGCGCTTCGCCTTCGTGCGCGGCAGTTATCCGAATCCCGGCGAGAGTGGCGTCTTTATCGCCGACGCGGACGGCGGCGGCGAGCGCGAGATCATGGCGCGCAAGCCGCCTGATTTCTTTTCCCCGATCGGGCCCCACACGGGCCCTTCGTGGTCGCCTGACGGCCAACTAATCGCCTGCGCGATGCACACCATCGGCGCCGGTTATCGTGTGCTGGCCGTGGGCGAACCGGACGGCAAGGAGCAGGTGTTGACGCCGCAGCCATGGGAGTTTATTGCTCGTGTCGAATGGCTCCCGGATATGAGCGGCCTGGTCATGGTGGCGCAGAATCAAGACTCCGCAGTCCCGCAAATCTGGTCTCTCTCTTACCCCGGCGGCGCGGCTCGCCGGATCACTAACGATCTGGATGTCTACCGCTCCTTAAGTCTTACGGCGGACGGCAGTAAGTTCGTAACCACTCAGACGGCGGCTAATTATAGTCTTTGGGTCGCGCCCGAAGGCGATGCTACCCGCGCGCTCGAGCTGCGGGTCGGCAATATCGGGGCTTTCGGCGGGCGAGAGGATAGCACCGTCTCCTGGACGCCCGACGGGCGGATCGTTTACGTGATAAAAGATCCGGCGGCTACAGGCACGTCGGAAATCTGGATTGCGAATGCCGACGGCGGCAGCCGAAAGCAACTGACGAAGGGAGGCCTCAACGGCAGCACGGCAGTCTCGCCCGATGGACGTTACATCGTCTTCATCTCGAACCGAAGCAGGAAGAGTAACGTCTGGCGCATGGAGACGGACGGCAACAATCCTAAACAATTGACCGGCGGGCTGGACGACTCTAACCCGACTGTTTCGCCTGATGGTCAATGGATAATTTATGCCTCGTTGAGCAACGGAAAGTTTACGCTTTGGAAAGTGCCGCTTGAGGGCGGGACGCCCGTCGAGCTGATTACCAGGCCGGCCAGCACGCCCGCCATCTCCCCTGACGGCAAGCTGATCGCATACCTCTATGCCGAAGGGCAACCCGTCCCTGAACTCGATCAGCCGGCGACCAAAATAGGCGTGATCCCATTCGGGGGCGGGGAGCCAATTAAAACATTCGACATCCCGCTTTTTAGCACAGTTCAGGCGACCCTTCGCTGGGCGCCGGACGGACGCTCCCTTCTCTACGCAGTCTCCAGAAACAACGTGGCCAACATCTGGAGCCAGCCGCTCGATGGCGGGGCGCCCCGGCAGGTAACGGTCTTCAAGGACAAATTAATGGCCGCCTTCGACTGGTCGCGCGATGGTAAACAACTTGCCTGCGTGCGCGGCGCGCACACCAGAGACGCCGTCCTCATCAGCGACGCGCGGTAACACTGGTCGATTAGGGGCAAATAAGGGAGTTGCTGTTCAGCGAAGATTGCTAATGGGAACATGATGTTTCAATCTGCGGAATCAAGCTTAACTTCAAAACGCGAGCTTTACGATCAACTCGCGTCGCAACTCAGCAGTCTGTTAGCCGGCGAACGCAATCTGATCGCGAATGCCGCGAACTTCTCTGCACTGATCTTTCATTCGTTGCCGGACTTGAATTGGGCTGGATTCTATTTTGCTCAAGATGGCGAATTGGTTCTCGGACCGTTTCAAGGCCAGCCGGCTTGCGTGCGCATCAAAATCGGGCAAGGCGTTTGCGGCGCTGGCGCTGCGAAATGCGAAACTATGATTGTGCCAAACGTGCACGAGTTTCCCGGCCATATCACCTGCGACTCCGCGTCGAATTCAGAGATTGTGATACCGTTGATGAAGGGCGGGCGATTGATTGGGGTGCTGGATCTCGACAGCCCCTCGTTGTCGCGATTCGATGAAGAGGACGCCGCGGGGCTTGAGAGATTGGTAAGAATTTTGCTCGCGTCAGCGATTGCTAATGACGCGTAGAGGATCTAATCGATGGCAGGCAGGATGCCTGCGTACCGCCGACAGGATGTCGGCGCTCCATACGGCTCCATATGATTACCGTTCGCAAATCTGAAGAGCGCGGCCACTTTGACCTTGGCTGGCTGGATACCTATCACACGTTCTCGTTCGATCGGTACTATGATCCGGCGCATATGCACTTTCGCAGTTTGCGGGTCATCAACGAAGACCGCGTGCAGCCAGGGCAGGGATTCCCGACGCATTCACACCGCGATATGGAGATCATCACATACATTCTCTCCGGCGCGCTCGAACATCGCGATAGCATGGGAAATGGTTCGGTGATTCGCCCCGGCGATGTGCAACGCATGACAGCCGGCACGGGAGTGTCGCATAGCGAATTTAATCCTTCGCAGACGGAGCCGGTTCACTTACTGCAAATCTGGATTCTACCGGAGCGCCGCAACCTGCCGCCAGGTTATGAGCAGAAGACTTTCACCGATAAAGAGCGGCGCGGCAGCTTGCGTTTGATTGCTTCGTCCGCGGGTCGCGAAGGTTCCGTGACGATAAACCAGGACGCGCGCGTCTATGCCGGCGTTCTCAACGCCGGCCAGATAATTGATTATCGTTTGGAAGAAAATCGCTACGCCTGGTTGCAGATCGCGCGCGGCACTGTTGAACTGAATTCCACTGAAATGATTCAGGGTGACGGTGCGGCAGTAAGCGGTGAGAACAATCTCCGGATTATCGCCCACGATCAAGCCGAACTGCTGCTCTTCGATCTCGCGTAGCCCATGTGGAGTGCGCCGGCAGAGCGCAGCGGCGACGGCGCTTTGGATTCTCCATAAGTTTCCCGGTTCTGAGTGACAACTTGAAGACGCGTTTTTGGCGGCAAATCCAAAGCGCCGTCGCCGCTGCGCTCTGCCGGCGCACTCCAAAAAGTTTTCTCTACTCTTCCGCTCGATTGACCGCCGCCACCGGCGTCTGCACCTGACGCAATTCGCCGACAATTTCTTTGATCCTGATCGCCAGCTTTTCAATCGTCTCTGCGCGCTCACGCGTCTTGCCGGAGAGTTCCTCGCGCAGCAGCAATTGTGCCTGGCCCAGCAACCCAGCGAGCGGGTTATTGATTTCGTGTCTCACCCGCGCCACCAGCGCAGCCGCGTCAGTCATCTTAGTTTCGTAATCGGCCACCAGCGCTCGCAGGCGAATCAACTCGTTCGCGTCAACGGGCGTTTGTTCTTCGGCCATCTGTTATTTCCTGGAAACTCTAATTATTGAAATTCTTCACGCTTTTCGCGTTCTTCCACCCTGGCGGAGATATCCCACCAACTCGCCTGAATCGGCGATTACCGCCAGTGCACCCACGCCGTTTCGCTGCATTAATTCTCTCGCGGTAGCCAGGGACGTCGATTCTCTGACAAAAAGAGATGAGTTCACGTTCCGCATGACGTCTCGCGTGCGCCGCTTTCGCCACTGGTCGCGGGGAATTTTTTTCAAATCTTCCAGCGAAAGAATTCCCAGCAATTGCTGGTTATGCGCAACCGGAAAGCTCGTATGGCGATGCAAGGGAAGAACCTCGTCGATGAAACGATTGATCGGCAGCTCGGGCTCAATTGCAATCGGGGCGGTCATGGCATCACTTACAGTCGATGGTTCGCGCGCGCTTCTGACCACGCTGGTTGCGGCGCCGAGCAGAAACAGGCCCACCAGCACGGACCACATTCCCATAAAGTATGCGCGAAAGCTCGGAGCTAAGGCCATGTAAACTCCAAAAGCGATCAGCACCAGCGAGATCAGTTGGCCGCAGAAGCCGGCGATGCGCGTGGCATCGCGAATGCTGCCGCTGCGCTTCCAGATGATCGCCCGCAGTACACGACCGCCGTCGAGCGGATAACCTGGGAAAAGATTGAATACGGCCAACAGAAGATTCCCGGCGCCAACAAAAAAACAGACCGCCACCACGGAATTGGATCCAGCCATCGCTCCCAGCTTAGCGCCGACAAAACCGATCAAGGAAAAAAGAAAACTTGCCGCCGGGCCCGCGACGGCGATGCGAAACTCGGCGCGCGGACTATCGGGCTGCGTCCGCAGGCGCGCGAGACCGCCAAACGGATGCAGCACAATCTCTTCGATCTCGATCCCTTCCGCAATCGCCATTAACGCGTGCGAGAGTTCGTGGCCAAACACCGACAAGAACAACGCCAGCGTGGTGATGATTCCCAATATCCAGGCTGATAAAACGTCTGTGGGCGGCAGACGGAAAGTGACCAACTGCAAGGTGCTTTTGTGGAGGTTCGAGGCAATCAGCAACACGCTCAGCGCGAAGATCAGAAACCAGCGATAGTCGATGCGCACGGGGATCCCGTAAACGCGTGCTACCATGATTTGGCGTTTGAAGAAATCTTTAAAGGTCATGGAAGGGCAAAGAGCCAAGGGCAAAGAGCCAAGGGCAAAGAGCCAAGGGCAAAGAGCCAAGGGCAAAGCGTTAGACGCCGTCGAAGTCCGCGCTGTTCCTTCGTGGATTCAATTAGGCAAGAGCGAATCCCAAGAGGCTCAACTCTTCGCGCTTGGCTCTTCGCGCTTGGCTCTTTGCGCTTGGCGCTTTGCTCTTAGCGCTTCGCTCTTAGCCGCTACCCGCCCGTCGCCTTTTGCCATTCGACTTCGAACAACGGCACGGGCTGCTCTCGATTCTTGACGCTGATGGGTTCGCGGGGCGTCAGTGTGTACCGCGAACGCGCCGCCTTCGCGGTTGCTTCGCTGACCAGAATTTGGCCGCCCTTCGCGTTCGATTCCAAACGCGAAGCCGTGTTCACAGTGTCTCCGATCGCGGTGTACTCAGAACGCCGCTCTGACCCGATGTAGCCGACAGTGACTTCGCCAGTGTGGAGCCCGATTCCGATTCCGATTTCGGGAAAGCCTTCCTCGCTCAATTCAAGATTGATCCCGATCAGACGACGCTGCATCGCCACCGCGGTGGATAGCGCGTTTGCGGCGTCATTCGGAGTGACGGTCGGCGCGCCAAACAGCGCCATCAATCCATCGCCGAGATATTTGTCGAGCGTGCCGCCGTGCGCAAAGATGATGTCGGTCATCGCCGAGAAATAACGGTTGAGCAGTTGCACGATCTTCTCCGGCGGGGCATGTTCGGAAATGCGTGTGAAGCCACGAATATCGGCAAACAGGATCGTGATTGTCTGAAGCACGCCGCCAAGTTTGAAAGAGTCGGGGTTCTCGAGCATCTGCGTGACTACGTACTCAGGCAAAAACCGGCTGTAGTTCGCACGCGCGACTTCTTCACGCGCGAGGCGCTCGTGCGCGCGCACGTTTTCGACCGCAATGGCGGTCTGCGCAGCCACCGCACTCACTAACTCCAGATCGTCAGGCTTAAATGCAGAAAACGGATCGAGCCGGTCAGCATACAACGCGCCATGCACCCCCGACTCTGTTAACAGCGGCGCACAGATCGTCGAGCGCACTCCCTGCGAGACGATCGAATCGACGCCGGCAAATTGTTCGTCGGCGGCCGCATCCTGCGACAGCAGCGCCACCCGATCTTTCATCACCTTGCGCGTAATCGTGCGACCGATGGTCATCTTGCGCGCGTGCGCCTCCAGCTTCTCGTCACGGGCACTGGTGGCAATTGCGAACAACTTCGCGTCGTCGGCGTTTTGCTCAGTTACTACGCCTTCAGCCAGCAATGCGACTACGCGATCGGCCGGCGTAGACCGAAAGATGATGTCCGTCGCTTTCTTGAAAATCTTATCGAGATCGAATCCCGCGCCCAGCGTTTTGCTCATCTCATAAAGCTCGTTCAGGATGTTCGCTTTGCGTTGCAATGTTTCCAAAACTTTGTCGCGCGGCACTCCTGCGGGTTCAGCCTGGCGCAGGACCGTCGAGAGCACGTCTCTGGCTGACATCAGGACCTGCGTGTGGCCCAAGGGCTTATCGTCAAAGCTGAGATCGGCAGTGCGTTCTTCCTTTGGCAGCTCGAATCGAAGCGAACTGGCGCCGATGGTAATACGGTCGCCGTCTTTCAGCTTGTGCTCGAATTTCTGTTCGCCATTTACGTAGACCTTGTTCGCGCTGCGCCTGAGCTCCCCGCCGGCGAGCACACCGTCTACGATCATGAACGCTCCATCGTCGCCCAATTTGATATGCGCGTGATGCCGCG